>JAYZCM010000001.1:0-27250 GCA_036338305.1 Fidelibacterota bacterium
CAATATCTAATATATTAAGAGTACCATCATTATTTAAATCTGCTTCTTGATTAAAGTTAGATGATAAAATAAGATTTGCTAGTTGTATAATGTCCAGAATATTTACTGTATCATCAGCATTAAGGTCACCCACAAGGCCAGTAACTTCCACATATGTACCATCAATTACCAAAGCTCCCGTATAATCAGGATCGAGCCAATCAATCATTCGGCGATTTGGATTCATGTCCCAATTCCATCCAAGATAAAGCTTTCCATAAAGATCAGGAAAACCTTCACCACATTCCCCAGCACCACCTGTTAATACTCCAACAATCTGAAACCGTTCATTAAAAATAGGTGAACCTGATGAACCACCTTCAGAACCACCTTCATCCCAATTAACCTGCCAATGAGTTAATCCATGGCTTGCATTATCCCACCAAGCACCATAGGCTATATCATCATCATAGTTAATTTTTTTAGGAGTTCCGCCAGGATGATGAACTCCGCATGAAATATTAGGATAATTCTCTGTAACATCCCAACCAGCATAAAATACTTCCCATTCTTCTTCAATTTCATCATCAATAAGTAAAAGAGCCCAGTCTCCTCCTGGTGAGTCAGCCCCTGACGGATGAGAAATTCCATCAGAATGGGCAACTAAATCAGAACTATATGCATACGGTCCAGCGCTCCCCCATGTGTTTTCACATGAAGATGCCATTTTATTAAAGTAAAAACGAAATGTGCTGGGATTATCACCATCTACACAATGCCAAGCCGTAAGAAAGTAAGGCGTAAGATCCTGTCGGACATTATTCACCATAGCACCAGAGCAGATAAATCCACCCATATCTAAAAAAGCCACAGAATTAATAGCGCCCTGATATGCGGCTTCCGTTTCACAAATAACATTTACGCCACACTCCCAATCTCGCCCATTGTCTGTGAAATCCATAATATCTCTATAATCATGAATAATTTCTATTATCTGAATTGAAAATTCTCCTTTAACGTTTGCAGGTTGATAATATTCAATAATAGCTGTATCTCCCTTTATAAGGGGTGTGGAAAAAAGGCGATGTTCAGTATTATTTAAATAAGTATATGCTCCAATAATCATTTCATAATCAGGAGTATATACATATAACTGACCACCTTCAGGAATGTGAAAATTTTTATATTCCAAGCTGATAGCATATGCATCTCTTGATGTAAAGCTAGCTTGCCAAAGAAGTCCTCCTTCAGCAGTTTTATTCCATGTCCCAAAGTTTGCAGGAGTATAAAATACTTCATGTTTATATCCATAGCGATAAGGTGTTCCAATAACTCTGTATGCGTCTTCCTCAAGTAAAACGTCATTATTTACTTGAGGCAACGTAATTGTATTATAATTATTCTCCATACTCTGAATTTGGCTATAAGGCGCACCTTCTTGAGTCTGTTGACCAAAAGAAAATTGCACTATAATCAATATCATTAATAAATATTTTATCATATCCTATTCACCGCGTTCAATTACACTCCTAATAATATAGGAAAATAAGTTAATAATATTAAGGAGAGATATCCTAAAAATACTTCTTTTCAGTTTGTAACAATTTTATTGAGGTCTAAGATTGTGCAATAGTATTCCACCAGCTACTGACACGTTCAAACTTTCTAAACCTCCAACCCCAGGAATGGATATTTTATGAGTTATATAGGATCGTAATACATCCTTCATTCCATGGGCTTCACTACCCAAAATTAAAATCCATCCTTTTTCCAAATCTATTTGTATTTTTTGCAAAGGCTCACCATGCATATCTGCACCTAATATGGCATAACCGAAGTTCCTACATTTTTCAAATAATTCATAAGGAGGAATTATCATGAGTCTCTGAAGATAAAAATGAGCACCCATGCCCGAGCGCAACACCTTGGAATTAAAGGGGTCTACACAGTATGGAGATAAAAATATTGAATCAATTCCAAACCAAACTGCAGTCCTAATTAGAGTCCCCAAATTGCCTGGATCTGAAATATCATCCAAATAAAGTGAATACTTGGGAATCTTCTGCATGGGCTCGTATTTAGGTATATGCATCACAGCAATCACACCTTGACTACTTTGGCTATCACAAACTCTATCTATTGATTTTTCAGAAGATTTTTCAATTAGAATCTTTCTTTCTTGTAGTATGTGGGCAAGCTCTCTGCCTAATATTGATTCATTATAATTATCTGTCATCCATACTTTTTTTATATCTGATTTTGCTAATAAAGCCTGCTGAATGAGACGATGCCCTTCCAAAAGAATTTTTCCTTCAAGATGCCGATGTTTTTTATTATGTAAAGATTTAAGGAATTTTATATCTGAAGTTGATAACATAATAATATGAACTATTTAAACTCCATTAAAACAGGAGCATGATCAGACCCCATCACATCATGTAAAATTGTAGCATTTTTAAGTTTACATTTCAATTGAGGAGAAATACAAAAATAGTCAATTCTCCAGCCAATATTTCTTACTCTTGCATTTGCTCTATAGCTCCACCAACTATAATGGCCAGAGTCAGAATGAAATTCTCGAAAAGTATCTATAAACCCTTTCCCTAGAATATTTTTAAAACTTTCTCTCTCTTCATCTGTAAATCCTGCATTACCTGGGAATGAATTTGTAGTTTTATTAGTTTTAGGATTTGCAAGATCAATTTCTGTATGTGCAACATTTAAATCACCACAAAAAATTGTAGGTTTAAACTTTTCTAAAGAACAAATATAGTTTAAAAACTCAGGATCCCATTCTTTATATCTATATGGTAGACGTGTAAGATCACGTTTAGAATTTGGAGTATATACATTTATTAAATAATAATCAGAAAATTCTAATGTAATGACCCTCCCCTCATTATCATGCAATGGAATATTAATACCATTTGTAATATTAACTGGACTTACTTTACTAAAAATGGCTGTCCCAGAATATCCTTTTTTTTCTGCTGAATTCCAAAATTGATAAGGGTATTCATTTAAAATAATATCTACTTGCTCTCGCATTGCTTTTGTTTCTTGCAAACAAATAACATCAGGATCATATTCTTCAAGAAATTCAATAAAACCTTTTTTAATGGCGGCTCTAATACCATTAACATTCCAAGAAATCAATTTAATCATTTGTTCCAATCAATTCTAATGCTTCTTTATTTAAATAATCAGAACAGTGAACAAGTGAAAGGATTGTTTCATCTAAAGCCTTATCAATCAGTTCAGATAAATTAATGTTAGATTCAATATCGATTACTTTATCTATATTAGCTTTTGTTTCTGGATGATTTGGAACAAAAAATGAACAACAATCCTCATGAGGTTCTATGGACAGTTCATAAGTACCTATCTCCTGAGCCATGTTTACAATATCTTCTTTATTCATTCCACATAAAGGCCTATAAATGGGACGATCAGCTGCATTAGACGTCACCCTGATATTCGATAATGTTTGTGATGCTACTTGGCCAATGCTTTCACCAGTAACTAATCCAGGAGCATTTATTTTTTCTGCAATGATGGAAGATATCTTTACCATGGCTCTTCTAAATAAAAGAACCCATAATTTATTAGGAGATTCTGCCATTATTTTTTGTTGAATTTGTAATAATGGAACCAAATGTAATTGTGACTTCATTTGATATTTACTTAAAATTTTTATAATTTCTTTAACATTGCTAATTGATTGACGATTTGTTGCTGGAATACTATGAAAGTGAACATAGCTTAAACTAACACCACGTTTTAACATTTGAAATGATGCAACGGGAGAATCAATACCTGATGAAATCATGCTAACGGCATGTTCGCTTGTACCAATGGGTAAACCACCATGACTTAATGCACGTTTATGTCCCATGTAATAATGGCCATCTACTATCTCAAGTAATAAATTTATATCAGGATTTTTTAATTTTACTGACTTATTTAAAGTATTTTTAATTTTCTCTCCAACTTTTTCATTAACTTGGTGAGAAGTAAATGAAAACTCTTTCCATTGTCGCTTAGTAGTTACCCTAAATGATTGAAAATCTAGATCTTTCATTTGATTAATGGCTGTTTTTTCCATTTCATCCAATGTACAGATATTTTTTTCCACTAACGTAGCATGTTTAATGCCCATTATCTTATTTATTCTATCTGAATATTCATCCCACCTAGAAGCATCTATTCCATGACAAAATATTCGAGCAGATATTAATTCTATTTTTGATAAAGGTAAATTTCTTAATTGTATTTTTATATTTTTAATTAGTTGACGTTCAAACCAACTACGATTTTTACCCTTTAATGAAATTTCATGATAATGAAATAAAATACAAAATTTATTTGACATTTTATGACTTTGAATTAAAAAAATTGATAATGTCTGAATTAGGTACTTCTAATTGCTTACTTGTTTTCATGTCTTTAATTATTACCATGCCATGTGTGAGTTCTTCTTCTCCTATGATGATTGCATATTTTGCTCCACATCTATTTGCTTCTCGCATTTGAGATTTCATGCTTCTTCTAAGAGTTTCTAATATGACTAAATTGTCATTTTTCTCTCTCAATTCATTAGCAATACTAGATCCCATTATATTAGCTTCATTACCAATTGTAATTAAATAAATGTCAACAGATGATTCTAATGTTTTCATTCCCCCCATTGCTAAAATCAATCTTTCAACTCCTGCAGCGAACCCAACTGCAGGTGTTGATTTTCCTCCAATTTGCTGAACAAGATCATTATACCTACCTCCCCCACAAAGAGCATCTTGTGAACCTAATGAAGAAGAACTTATTTCAAATGTAGTATGAGTATAATAATCTAAACCTCGTACTAGTGATTTGTCATGTACATATGGAATATCCATCTCATCAAGCCTTCTTGTAATGTCAATAAAATGAGCATGATCATCTGAGGATATTGAATCAAACACATAAGGCGCTTTATCCATTAAGATCTCTTGACATTGAGAATTTTTACAATCAAAAAGTCTAAGTGCATTTTTTTCCAATCTAAGTTTACATGAATTACAGAAGTCATCAATGTATTTTTGAAGAGATTTTTTTAATAAGACCAAATATGTTGGCCTGATTTCTGAACTTCCTATTGAATTAATTTTAACTTCCATTTTTTCAATACCAAAATTTTTATAAATACCATATGCCAAAGAAATAATTTCTACATCTTGTTCAGGGTATGGTGAACCTATGGCTTCTACACCAAATTGATAAAATTGTCTTTGTCGACCTTTTTGTGGCCTCTCTCTTCTAAATAAAGTATCAAAATAATATAATCGATGAATAGGATGTTGCTTATTTAATTGATTTTGAACATATGCTCTTATTACTGGCGCAGTTAATTCTGGTTTTAGCGTTAAAGAATTTCCACCTTGATCAATCCAGGAATACATTTCTTTATTTACTATGTCTGTATCCGTGCCTATGCCTCTTACAAATAATTCCGTATTTTCAAATACAGGCGTCCTAATTTCTCCATATCCATGTCTTTGCATTATTTCATGAATTTTTTTTTCAATCATCTGCCAAGTTTTTAATTCTTCAGGAAAAAGATCATGAGTTCCTTTAATATTTCTAAATTGAACCATTAAATTGCATCCTCACTATATTTATTTTCCCAATCTGAAATAATATTAATAACATCATGTGAATCATAAGACTCTAATAAATTAGACCGGATCATTGGATCATCAATCATCAAACGAAATCTAGTAATAAACTTTCTATGATCGTTGGGTTGATTGATAGGACTTAATGTTAATAATATTAAATGACAATTATGACCATCAGGAGAATTAAAATCAATACCTTTTTTAGAAACACCTAAAATACATGTCAAATTTTCAATCTCAATAGAGGTAGAATGGGGATATGCTATCCCCCTTCCCGCAGATGAAGTAAAAAGTTTTTCTTGATTTTTTATATTAGTAAATAATTTTATTGTACCAGATAAAATATTCAAAGAAAAAAGATGTGTAAGCAATTCTTGAATTGCATCTTCCTTATTGGAAGAATTCATTGGGATGAGAATTGTACGCTTATTTAATTTATCGATTAGTTCCATCTATGGCAAATTTCATTCATTAAATAGTCATTTTCAAAGAAATTTTCATTCAATTAATAATAAGTATTAAAACCTCTTCTGCCATCTTGAGATGTTAATTTAATATCTTGAAGATCAGGATTCTTAACATTAATTCGTAATGAAAATCCAGAACTATAACTATTTCCGGGCCAATAACTAAAACTGAATTCCCAACAATGTATGGGACGAATTATGCTAATTTCATTTCTTATTATTTGTTTGTCTTTTACATTGAAATCTAAAATATATGATAAAGCCCAATTTTTTGATAAATTAATTTTATTTATTGTATGTAAAGAGAAAATGTATTCCCATTTTTTTTCAGATAATTCCCAATTAGTCTTATAACGAAAATCAAAATGTGATTCCCAAATACTTTTTTCTCCAATTATGTCATCATTCATATAATCTAAATCTGAGGAATTATCTTCCTCATTCATAAAATCAATACTTGCTTTATCATGTGAACTATAAAAACTTGACTGAAAATCCATAAAAAATTCTATGGATGTTAACTTTGGAAATTCTCCTTCTAATATATCAATCATTTTATCCATTTTATTATCATTTTTATCAAATTTATAAAAATTGTGTTTCATGGTTATCCGAGCAATTTCTTTCTCTTTAAAATTTTTAATCCATAGATTCGACTCCATATCATATAAAGTATCTAATACTGCATTATAGGAAATTGATGAATTCCATGTTAAAAAATTTATTTTTTTAGAGTTTCCATTTTTGTCATTTCTTTTTAATTGAAAAATATTATTTACTGACAAGGCATATGATCTTTGTTCATTATAAGGAGTATTCCCAACATATGAATTTTTAAAATAATCAAAAAAATCACCATTATCTAATTCTTGAAAATATTTTTTTCCACCATAATTTGAATTAGAAAAATCTGGCTTGAAAAAATATGATATACTTGGTGTCATAGAATGTCTAATGGAATTTACTGAGCCTAAATGGACTGGAATCAAACCATATAATGTGGTGCGAGCCGTAAGAGAAGTAGACCAAGTAAGACGTCTTTTAAAATTAGATATATTTTGTTCTTCACCGTCATTATCTAATTTCTTATAATTAAACAACCAATCTTCATTAATTGATATTATTGGATTAATAATTAATGATTGAAAAAAAGTTTGTGGAGCATTAATGCGAATTGAATGTTTAATGCCTCCATGTGTTTTTTTTAACATATCTTCACTTGACCAAGAAAAGTCATTATTTTTAATTAGTAAATAATCATCTCTTCCTCTACTTGCGCTCATGGCATAGGAACCTGTAATCTTATTAAACCATCTATCACCTTCACCAAAAATTTTTCTACTATTAATATTTAAATTGATTTTGGGTCCATCACCATATTTATATGGCTTGTATAACCCTTCATTTAAATCAGAAAAAGATTCAGGCGTCCTATTTTCAATGGATAAATCTCTATATGTATTATAACCAATTGTAAATGACATCATTTGCCAATTTTTATTATATTTAAATGATGATAATAAATTCTGTTTTAAGCGATTTTGGAGATTAACTTCCTGAGAATTTTGATATGTATCTTTATTCGATATGTATTCATAATGGATCATCATTGATTGTGTTGGATCAAAAGTTTGATTATGTGTCCATGCTAACCTCAAATCTTCAGTTGTTTTATTATCATCCATCAGATCAATAATTTCATCATTTATGATTCTCCGTTTAAAAGTAGAATAAAAATCTCCATTATATTTATGATTATACCAATAAGGTCCAAATCTTCTTTTATATTTTATTTTTGAATTCAAATGGAAACCTTCTTTATCAAAAAAATTCATTGCAACCTTTGCATCCACATACTCATTAGGTGCCCAATAATATCCAAAATTACTAAAACCAGTTCCTTTAGTTGCATATGAATCAAAAGAAGGCATAATCCACCCACTATGTCTATCTCCTCCTTTATTGGGAAAAATTGCAAATGGAATGCCTATGATGGGTATATCATAAATAAATAACCACAATGGCTTGGCTATGACTCTATCACCAGGATACATTTTCATTTTATTACTTGCCAAATAAAAATGAGGGTGCTCTAATTCACATGATGTATACTTACTTTTTTTTACATGAAAAATATTGGGATCATCTCTAAAAACTTTTTTTCCATGATAAAAACTCTGATTATAAGATGTACGCCCTTTATCAATTTGACCATGTTTGTTTATCATGTCAAAAACCATGCTATTTCCTTCCATTGGAGCCTCACCAAATGTTTTTATCATGGGGTATTCATCACCTAACTTAATTGCATCTAATAAATTAGTTTTCCAATCAACTTTGATATTACCAGAACTTAATCTTGTATTTTCATATTCTACATATGCATCTTTTTCTAAAAATGTCTTTTCATCACTAATGTGATAATCTAAATATTCAGCTCCATAAAATATCGTAGTGTCAACTTTTGCATTATTACCCTCTGGAATAAATTCTCCAATTGCACCACCCTTCACTTGAATTCTATTAATTTCACCATTAAAAAAATCAATGTAAATTGAATCTCCAGAAGATAAGTTTTTGCCAGCCAAAAGACTATCATCTATGACATTATAAGAAGTACTGGCCATATTAAATAATTCAAGTTTTGAAATTTTTCCATCAATAAAAAAAGCTGACATTTCTTTACTGGACATTTTATCTCTAAAATTTCTAAATGGACCATTTTTGATTATTTTTATTTTCATATTATTATAAGCACGTGCATTGGAAATTATGTTAATGTTATTTATGATAGAATCTTTATAATGGATAATCATTTCATCTCCAAAAACACCTCGCATGGAATTATCAACAGAGGCATCAATTTCTAATTTCATCATTTGAGCATGATCATCATAAAAAATTTTATCTGCACTAATTACATAATCTGACTCTTTCAATATGGAATTTCCTTTGGTAATAAAAGAAGATCCATAATAACCTTTTGATTCCCAATAATGAAATTTTTCTGAAGATAATTGTCTCTTTGGTGAAAATTGAGTATAATTTACTTTTCCCATAGCATACCCAGAATCCAATTGAGACCAATAAATCATAGAGTCGCAAGTTAATGTATCCAAACCATTAATCATCATGGTATTTCCATTCATATATAAAATATCATTTTTAAAATTCTGAATCGCATTATCAGTCGTAATAATTTTTTCTTCTTTAAAAAAACGAACATTTTGCTTTAATCTTCTTACAGTTTCGCCATTAATTTTTACTTGTTCCATTTCCTCTGCACTAACATTCCAATTTTCATTCTGAGAAAAACAAATACAAATAAACATAAATAAAATCGACTTCATCACTTATATCTTTTTCTCCAAATTTTTTTTAATCTTTCCTTAATGAATTTTTCACGACCTTCATCTTCAGGTAAATAAAACACTGGAATTGAATGAAATGTTTCAGGAAAATAATTCTGTTGAATGAAATGATCAGAATTATCATGGGGATTATTATAATTATTTTCGAAGCCTTTATCTTTCATTATTTTTGTAGGTGTGTTCCTTAGATGTAAAGGAACAGACTTGGCACCATCTTTCTTTACAACATTAAGTGCAGATTTAATAGCCTTATAAGATGCATTGCTTTTAGGTGCTGTTGCTAAAAATATTGTAATATGTGCAAGAATTATGGAACTTTCAGGAGTCCCTATCTTATGAACTGCATCAAATGATGCAGTTGCAAGTTGAAGTGCATAGGGTTCAGCATTACCTATGTCTTCAGATGCCAGTATGATAAGTCGCCTTGCAATGAATTTCGGACATTCTCCACCCTCTAACATTACTGCTAACCAATATATCGCAGCATCAGGGTCAGATCCTCTAATTGATTTTATATAAGCCGATATGACATCATAATGATAATCACCATTTTTATCATACATAACATTTTTTTGCTGAGTAGCTTCTTTAACATAATTGATTTTCAATTCATTATGATCATTAGGAATCATGGCACATGATAATTCTAAAATATTTAACATTTTTCTTGAATCACCACCAGAAAAATTGAGTAATAATGACATCACATCATCATTGATTTTGATTTTTCTATTTGATAATAAGATATCTTCTTTTAATGCTCTAGTAACAACCATTTTTAAATCAACTTTATCAAGATAATCTAGTTTTATGATTTGACATCTAGACAATAAAGGTGAAATGACTTCAAAAGAAGGATTTTCCGTTGTTGCGCCCATTAATATTATTTTGCCTTCTTCAATTGCATGCAGCAGTACATCTTGTTGTGACTTGGAAAATCTATGAATTTCATCAATAAATAAAATATTTTTTTTACCAATGTCAAATAGATGATTACTCTTTTCTAAAATTATTCGTAAATCTTTTACACCACTAGAAACAGCTGAAATTTCATTAAACTCCACATTAAATTCATTTGATAAAATTCTTACTAAAGTAGTTTTACCTGACCCTGGAGGACCCCAAAAAATGACAGAAAAAGGCTGTTTATTTATAACGGATTGAAAAATTAAACTTTTTTCATGTAAAATTTTTTTTTGACCAATAAAATCATCTAATGTATTAGGCCGAATTCTCTCAGCTAAGGGGGGCAAATTATCAGGTAAGACAGAATTAAATGACATCCATAAAATTACATATCATTCATTAATGATTAAAACCAAAAAGCCTCCAATTTTGAAAGAGGCTAAAATAAATTATCTAAACAACTCCTTGATCCAACATTGCATCTGCTACCTTTATAAAGCCTGCAATGTTAGCACCTTTAACATAATTAATGAATCCATCATCATTACCATATTTTTTACATGCCTCATGAATGCTACACATTATTTCGTGAAGTTGTTTATCAACTTTCTCACGAGACCATCTAATACTTGTAGCATTTTGACTCATTTCTAGTCCTGAAACCGCTACACCTCCTGCATTTGCAGCTTTTCCTGGTCCATATAAAATTTTATTTTTCAAATATACTTCAATTGCTTCTGGGGTTGATGGCATATTTGCCCCCTCCGATACACATTGACAACCATTTGAAATTAATGTCTTTGCATCATTTTCATCAATCTCATTCTGAGTAGCACAAGGTAACGCAACATCACATTTTATTTGCCAAGGGCGTTTTCCTTCCAAATATTCTACGCCAAATTTTTCTGCATATTCTTTAATTCTACCACGCTTATTATTTTTCAATTCCATTATCCAACTTAATTTTTCACTATCTATTCCATTTGGATCATATATGCTTCCAGAAGAATCACTACAACTTATGACTTTACCTCCTAACTCTAACACTTTTTCAATAGCATATTGAGCTACATTTCCTGATCCAGATACAGTTACTAATTTATCCTTAAATCCTTCATTTTTAGTTTGTAACATCTGATCTGCAAAATATACGCATCCATATCCTGTTGCCTCAGGTCGAATTAAACTCCCTCCCCAATTGAGTCCCTTTCCTGTAAGTACTCCTGAAAATTCATTCCTAATTCGTTTATATTGACCAAACATAAAACCAATTTCTCTACCTCCAACACCAATATCTCCAGCAGGAACATCTGTAGATGGTCCAATATGTTTACATAATTCAGTCATGAAAGATTGACAAAAACTCATAATCTCATTTTCTGATTTACTTTTCGGATCAAAATCTGAGCCACCCTTTCCCCCGCCCATGGGTAGGGTTGTCAAACTATTTTTAAATATTTGTTCAAATCCTAAAAACTTCAATATGCTTAAACTAACAGAAGGATGAAAACGAAGACCACCTTTATAAGGCCCAATGGCAGAATTAAACTCAACCCTATAACCTCTATTTACTTGTACATTCCCCTGATCATCCCTCCATGGTACACGAAACATGATTACACGTTCAGGCTCTACTAAACGATCTAAAATTTTTGAATGCAAATAATGAGGGTTTTCATTAACATAATCCCAAATAGATTCTACGACTTCCTCAACTGCCTGATGAAACTCTGCCTGTTCTGGATTTTTATTTTTAACAACTTCCATAAAAGCATCTACTGTTTTATACATTTATATTTCTCCATTGTTTAAGAAAAATTGATTCTAACATAATGAAAATTTACAGAAATATGAAAATATCTATAAAACAATAATCTATAATAATAAAATTAATTTTAAATCTTCTTAACATTAATTTCTAATTTTATACACATATAAAATAATTAAATGAAAAAACTTGCAATTAAATTTTCTATAGAAAAACCTAAAACTACATTGTTAATAACATTAGTTATTACAATGATCCTATCCTCTGGGTTGCAATTCATATTAATGGATGATAACATAATGAATATGTTACCAAAAGATACTCCATCAAGAAAAATATGGGATAACATTGTAGATGAATTCCAATATTCTGACTTTCTTTTTGTAGCATTCGGCAATAAAAATAAAGATGTTTTAACAAATGAAAATATTAAACTCATATGGGATCTAACTGAAAAAATAAGTAATGTACCTGAAGTAGATGAAGTCATCTCACTTGCAACGATGAAACGAATTGATGGAGATGAAGGTTTTTTAGAAGTCAATGATTTAATACCTCATAGAAATTTAAATCAAACTCAAATTAATAATTTATCTAAATACATTGATGATAACTCCATTATTAAATCTAGATTACTTAATAATAATAAAGATTTTATTAATATCATCATTAGACCAAAAAAAGATGCAAACTTTCCCAATATGGTATCTAATATTGAAAAAATAACCATGCCTTATGAGAAAAACATTGAATTCCATTATGGAGGTCAACCTTACATAGCAGGTAAAGTCCCTGGTTTAATTAAAATAGAAACCATGCAATTAATGAGTATGGGGTTAATCATAATGTCAATTATTTTATTAATAAATCTTCGTAGCATCTCATCAGTATTAATGATTCTAATGTTAATTTTCATGTCCATGCTATCAATGATGGGATTATTAGGTTGGATCTTTTTCTTGACTGGCTCTCCATATTTTTTCTTTACTTTCTTAAATAGTTCAATGCCTATTGTTTTATTAACCATAGCTAACTCAGATGGTGTTCATGTCCTATCAAGATTTTTTAGAGAATCTAGAAAACATAAAAATGTAAAAAAAGCAATAACCTTGACAATGGAACAATTATCTCTTCCAATTTTTCTTACATCAATAACAACTAGTGCTGCATTTGTTACCATGACTACATCGCCCATACCTGCCATGACTGGTTATGGAATTTCTATTGCATTTGGAATTCTTTGGGCTTGGGTGTTATCATGTACTTTATTACCAGCATTAATAAATTTAAAAAAATGGGATTTTTCAAAAAAAGCCTTATCTCAACCAAGCATATTAGAAAATATCATTAATATATTTGGTAAGACCATCTTAAATCATCCAAAAAAAATTTTAGGAAGTGGAATTATAATAGTCACTATTTCTGCATTAGGCATACAATATGTAAACGTTGAAGTAAATCTCATTAATCTTTTTAAATCAGGCAATTCAATAAAAGAATCTACTTATTTTCTTGATGAAGAAATGGCTGGATCAATGAATTTAATGATTAAAGTAAATGAAGATTTAAAAGATCCAAACATACTAAATCAAATGGATGAAATTCAAAATTTTCTTCAAAACATACCAATTGTCAATACAACTCTTTCCATAACGGACATAATTAAAGAAATGCACATGAAAGTAATGGATAATGATGAGGTTTTTCATACCATACCAAATAACAGACAAAAAATAACTAATTTATTTACCATGTATTCCCTTTCAGGTGAACCAGACGATTTTGAATCATTAGTGAATTACGATTATGATACAGGACTTATTACAACAATGATGCATACTGTATCAACTAATGACATTGTCATACTCGCAAATAAAATTCAAAATTTTCTAAATATCACAACTCCAAATCTGAATATTGAAGTGTCAGGTTTAATGATGTTTTTAAAAGATTTCGTCTCAATGGTAGTCAAGTCATCCATCACAAGTATTTTATTTTCCATAATTATTATTTTGTTTATTGCATGGACATTTTTTCGATCATTTAAATTTGGAATGCTATCGATTATTCCATTAACTTGTTCAATAATAGTTAACTTTGGATTGATGGGCTGGTTTGGTATTGATTTAAGTCATTTTACCGCTCTATTAACCTCCATAATTATTGGAGTTGGTGTAGATTTTTCAATTCATTATATTTCTGATTTTAAACATTGTATTAATGATATTGATATTACAAACAAAAGCATGGAAGTAATGAAAAATGTTGGATACCCAATATTATTAGATGTTTTTTCAAATATGGGTTTTGCTGCACTTATTTTTTCTTCTTTGATTCCATTAATTCAAATGGGGGGATTAATGGTCTTCGCAATGATTTCTACCTCGATTGGAACACTAACCATCTTAGCATCCATAATGGAAATTAATAAACAAAAACTATAATTTTATGAAATACATACATAAATCAATTTTTATTTTATTTTTTAGTGGACTATTTGCATTGACTGGTAATGAGCTTGTAATGCAAATGGAACTTAAACCAAATCCTAACAATGCCAAGGCAAATATGAATATGACATTGAAAAATAAAAAAGGGAAAATTCGAACTTCAACGATTCATTCAATAATAAAAAATAATGGGGAAAAACAAATTATTTGGTTTTTATCTCCAGCTGATGATAAAGGTATAGCTTTTTTAAAAATTGAGCATGAGGAAAAAAATGATGAAATGCAAATTTGGCTTCCTGCATTTAAAAAAACAAAACGCATATCATCAAAGAAAAGATCTGATAGTTTTATGGGATCCGACATGAGTTATGAAGACATGTCAACCAGAAAAAAAGAACATTATAATTTTAATATAATTAAATCTGAAAAATATAATGATATTAAATGCCATGTACTGGAATCAATTCCCAAAAAACATATCCGTTCTGAATATAGTAAACATCATACTTGGATTGATGCCTCTTTATTAATACCGTTAAAAGAAAATTCCTATGATAAAAATGATATAATATTAAAAGAAAAAACATTTTCTTATATTGAAATTAATTCCTTTCAAATTCTCAAAGAAATACATGTAAAAAATATTCAAAAAAATCATTCAACAAAATTAATTTTCGAAAAAATAAAATTAAATACAGATATTGATGATAATATTTTCCATGAAAGACATCTGAAATATTTACCCAAATTATAATGATGCATTATTATCATCAAAAAATTTCTAAATAATGGATTTTAATCAAAACAAAGAAAGTCGTTTAAATGAATTTATAGATAATCCAAAAAGATCACTATGGAAGTTATCGCTTCCAATGATGTTTGGCATGTCTGTTCAGGCAATATATATGATGGTTGATACAGCCTTTGTGGGTCGCATGCTAGGAGGAACAGCGTTGGCAAGCTTAGGATATGTCTTTCCATTTATTTTCATTCTAATGGGAATAACATTTGGCCTAGGTTCGGGTGCAACTACAGTAATTGCTCAATTCATTGGTTCAAAAGATAAAGAAAATGCCGATAATGCGGCGAAACATACAATCATTTTAGGATTATTAATAGGTATAGTAATAATAATCATTGGCTTTATGTTTGGAGAAAAACTTTTAAAAATTCAAGGCGCAGATGATGATACCATTACCATGGCACTTGATTACTTCCACATAATGATTTATGGATCTATTTTTATGATTCTATCTATTTTTTTTCGTTCAATAATGTCAGGAGCAGGAGAGATGATGCTTCCTATGATTATTATGGGGATAGGTACAATTTTGAATATTATATTAGATCCATTTCTAATATATCATTATAAAATTACAGGAGCAGCTTTAGCAACGATTATTAGTCAAATAATTGTTACATTTATATTTATTTATTATTTATTTATCAATAATAAAAGTTATATTTCATTTAATTTCAACTCTTTCAAGTTAAACTCTAACATTATAAAAAGAATCTTTTACTTGGGCATACCAGCCTCTTTAAGTATGATCATAATGTCAATGGGTTTAATGTTATTTAATGGAATATTAGGTTCCTCAGAAGCAGTTGCAGCCTATCAAACGGCAGGTAGAATAGAACATTTTTTCTTCTTGCCCATTATATCCATTGCAACTTCATTGGTTACTTTGGTTGGCATGTATTTTGGTGCCAAACGAATTGATTTAATAAGTGCAATAGTCAAATATTCTATTCAAAGAGGCATTTTGATAGCTTGTTCATTCAGCTTATTTTTCTTTTTTTTTACAGATGACATAATTACAATTTTTGTTCATGATAAGCAAATAACTGAATTAACAGTATTATACTTTAAAATTATGGCTTTTGCTTACCCCTTCATAACAATAGGAATGACTAGTAGTAGAGTAATGCAAGGGCTAGGCCATTCTATTCCCATGTTTATGCTCACCTTATTTAGAGTGGTTATAATTTCAGCTTCACTAGCATGGTATTTTGTAATTATACTAAAAAAGCCAGTTTATTATGCATGGATAGGTACACTCATTTCATGTGTGCTAACTGCAATAATTAGTATCGCATGGTTAAAAACAATCATAAATAAATATATGAAAACTCATAAACCTTAATTAAATATGGTTACAAAGATTTACATTTAAATTAAGAATTAATGGATGATATTGATTGTAACTTTCATTAGCGGTTAGTCAACACAGTTAACTCCTTCTCACAACCAACTATTTGACTTAACCTCCTCCTTATAAAAAGAGTTCCTTCGGGAACTCTTTTTTATTTCATTAACATGCCAAAACCTTTTGCTATAATTTTATCATATAAACGAGTTGGCAATATCCCTGCAATTGTATAATTAAATAAGCGATTAGGAGTGATTATATGTCTAGGTGATGGTTTTTTTGTTTCTAATATCAACTTTACTCTATTTGCAATTACATCTGCATCTAATCCCTTTTTTCCCATTGCAATGACTAATTTATAAAACCTCTTTAATGAATATTCATAATCACTGCCAATAAATTGATTTTTATTAGGATCAGGCGTTTTATCCCATATCGCAGTTTTAATTGGACCTGGTTCAATCAATATCACATCAATCCCATACATAAGCAATTCTCTTCTAAGAGAATCAGAAAATGCTTCCAAAGCAAACTTAGATGAAGAATAAGGTGCAACAAAGGGGTATGCTCTTTTTCCGCTTACTGAGCTAATATTAATAATTTTTCCTTTTTTCTTGAATCCTTTTTTAATTCCTAATAGTGGTAAAAAAATTTTTGTAACATCAATTAATCCAAAGAAATTTACATCAAACTGCTTCCTAAAAACTTCTGTGTCAATTAATGATACTGGCCCACCTAAAGCTATTCCAGCATTATTAATTAAACCTTTAATACATTCACCCTTTTTTAATGAGTTCTTAACTTTTTCATATTCAGAAATAATTTCTTCCTTGTTAGTTACATCAAAAATAAGAGGATGAAAATTATTTCCTAATTCTAATGATAATCTATCTGCATCTTTTTTGTTTCTTACACTACCAAAAACCATATATCCTGAATTACATAATACTTTTGCAGATGAATAACCAATGCCTGTACTTACTCCTGTTATGACAATTTTTTTCATAATATAATTTCCATTCTTTGTATATGTTATAATTTGAATATTTTATTAGGTGAAAAATAATATTTTTTTGGAACAATCAGTAATTCTAAACATTCTAATGTTTTAAATAGGAAAAAACCATGCATTTCATAAAAAAAATAAATATATTATTAATACTTTCATTTGCATTAGCATATCCAACTAAACAAGATTTTAGTAATGCATTCATAAAAGTTGCAGAAAAAGGAAACCCTGCGATAGTTTCAATCATTTCTAAAAAAATAATTGAAAATCATCATCATTTCTTTTTTGATTATGGCACTCCTAATCAAAATAAAAAACATCAATCCTTAGGTTCAGGGGTAATAGTAGATTCAAAGAATGGATATATCATAACGAACAATCATGTCATAGAAAATGCAGAAGAAATTAAAGTTATTCTATTAGATAAACGAGAAATTAAAGCAGAAATAATTGCAACAGACCCTCCTTCAGACATTGCCATAATAAAAGTTGAACCAGTTGGCCTTAATTCCATAAAGATGGGGGATTCTGAAAAATTAAAAGTAGGTGAATGGATAGTCGCAATTGGTTCGCCATTTGGCCTCCATTTAAATCATACTGTAACCGCTGGAATAATAAGTGCCGTTGGGAGAAATGATGTTATGTCTAAAAATAATTTTGAAAACTTCATACAACATGATGCTGCCATAAATCCTGGAAACTCAGGTGGTGGTTTATTCAATCTAAATGGAGAATTAATCGGAATAAATACAGCCATTGCAACTGATGGATTTTCTAGAGGAAACGCTGGAGTTGGATTTGCCATACCAATTAATATGGTAAATAGAATCATGGCAGACTTAATATTAGATGGTAAGGTTACTAGAGGATGGCTAGGAGTATCCATTCAAGATATAAATAATGACATGGCGAATGCATTAAAATTAAAAAATAGAAATGGTGCACTAATCAGCCATGTTATTTCAAATAGCCCTGCAGAAAATGCAGGAATAAAAAATCAAGATATCATTATATCCGTAGATGGGGAAAAAATAAATGACTCATCACAACTTAAAAATTTAATTTCAAACGGTCGACCTAAAGACAAAGCAGTACTTACTGTAATAAGAGATGGGAGAAAAAAAACAATAGTAGTAACACTAGGCAAAAGGCCAGATCAAGAAGAATTATCAAATGTTTATCAATATGGTAATCAAAGATTTGACATATTAGGGTTAACAGTAAAAACTAACCAATATGGTTCATCTAATGAAAATGGTGTAATGGTAAATTCAATAAAACCCAATTCACCCGCAAGTGAAAATGATATCCAAAAAAAAGATATTATAGTTGTAATCGGGAAATCTATAATAACAAATATAGATGATTATAATTCTGAACTTGATAATTATAAAATTGGTGATACAATAATGCTTAGGATATTACGTGATAATAATCCATTTTATTTAGCTTTTGAAATTAAATAAATGATTAATTAAATATTTTAATTGCTTGTTTTATGCCTGCAATTAATTGATCAATCTCTTGAATTGTATTATATAAATAAAAACTTATTCTATTAGTAGAAGAAATATTTAAATATTTCATTATAGGTTGGGCGCAATGATGACCTGCCCTAATAGCAATTCCAGAAGCATCTAAAAGATGCGCCATGTCATGTGGATGAATATTTTTTATGTTAAAACTTATAATGGAACCTTTTTTTGAGGTATTTCCATAAATATTTATATTTGAAAAATTATTTAATTTTTCTTCTGCATATTTTAATAATTTCTGTTCATGCTCAATAATATTTTTCATGCCAATCGAATTTATATAATCAATTGCAGCCCCAAGCCCTATGACCTGCGCAATGTTAGGGGTACCAGCTTCAAACTTCCATGGTATGTCATTCCAAGTTGAACCTTCGAGAGATACTTCCCGAATCATTTGTCCACCACCTAAAAAAGGCTCCATGCCTTCTAATATTTCAGGTTTCGCATATAAAACACCAACTCCAGTTGGACCAAGCATTTTATGACCAGAAAATGCGAGAAAATCACATCCCATTTCAATAACATCAACTATATCATGTGGAACGCTTTGTGCAGCATCAACCAATACAAGAGCTCCTTTTTCATGGGCGATTTTAATTATTTTATCAAGATTATTTATAGTTCCAAATACATTAGATTGATGGATTAAACAAACAATCTTCGTTTTGTCCGTTATCAAATCATTAATATTAGATAAATCTAGTGAGCCATCATTTAGTATTGAAATATGACACATTCGTGCACCATGCCTATTACATGCTAATTGCCATGGTATTATATTACTATGATGTTCCATCTCTGTAATCAATACTTCATCTAAAGGATTTAATGTTTTTCCAATACTATTTGCAACTAGATTAATACTTTCCGTGGCACCTTTAGTAAATACAATGGAACGTCTATCTTTTGCGCCAATAAACTCAGCAACCTTATCCCGAACATTTTCATAAGCCTGTGTTGATCTTTCTGAAATTTCATATATCCCTCTATGAACATTAGCATTATAATTTTCATAATAATCTGAAATGGCATTTATAACTTTATTAGGTTTTTGAGTTGTTGAAGCATTATCAAAATAAATAAATTTTGGATTATTTTTAAATATAGGAAAATCATCTCGAATTTTTTCTATGTCAAAAAAATTAGTTTTATTCATCTTACATCATTCCTAATTGCAACTTAGCTTCATCTGTCATCATATCTCTATCCCAAATAGGTTCCCATACTATTTCTACCAAAACGTTTGATACTCCTGATAAATTTTTTATTTTCATTTCAGCATCTTGAGCAATGACAGGCCCCATACCACAGCCTGGGGCGGTGAGGGTCATTTTTACATTAATATCATAACCTTCATCTTTTTTTAAAATTTTTAAATCATAAACTAATCCTAATTCAACAATATTAACTGGGATTTCAGGATCATAAACAGTTCTAAGTTGATCCCAAATATCATCTTCAGTGATTGTTTTATTATTATTCGAAATACTATTAGTTTCCTTAACTATTTTTTTTCCAATTGCATCAGAATCTTTGCCAGAAATTTTTACCAAATTCCCATTAACAAATAATGTAAAATCACCACCTAGAGCTTGGGTTATTCTAACATGCGTACCTTTAATTAGCTTAATCGGATCACCAGATGGGATTAAAATAGCTTCACAATCCCTTTGCATTGTAATTAATTCACTAGTAGTATTATGCATTTATTCTGTTTTTATTAATTCTTTTATATTATTCAATGCCCCATAAAATGTATGCCAAGCTAAAGTAGCACATTTAACACGAGCAGGATATTTATGGACACCGGCCAGAACGGACAATTTCCCCATATTTTCTTCAACGTTCCCAGTTGTTGCTAAATTTAAAAAATTTTTAAATTTCATTTCAGCATCTTTAACATCCATTCCTTTCAAAGTGTTTGTCATTATCGACGCTGAAGCTTTTGAAATGGCACATCCAGATCCTGTAAAAGTGATTTCTTTTATATTATGATTTTGTATGATTAAATAAACATTAAGTTCATCTCCACATAAAGGATTATGGCCTGTTGCAGAATGATTTGCCCCCTTAAGCTCATTGAAATTCCTAGGGTTCTGATTATGATCAATAATTAACTGTTGATATAAATCTTTTAAAACATCCATTAATAAATAATATTATTCATTTTTTCAATCATAATATTTTTAACCATATTCTTAAAACTGTCATTATTAATCTTATTTATAATTTCATCAGTAAAACCTCTCACAATCAGCTCAATTGCATCATTCCTATTAATCCCTCTACTTTGCAGATAAAATATGGCCTCTTCATCAATTTGCCCTGTTGTAGACCCATGAGCACATTGAACATCATCTTCATAAATTTCTAATATTGGAATGGAATTTATTTTAGCATTAGATGATAATAATAAATTATGATTTGCTTGTTTGGCATTTGTTTTTTTTGCTTGATTTTCTACATGTGCAAGTCCTCTAAAAACTCCAGAGGCAGAATCAGACAACACTCCTTTAATCAATTGATTACTATGACATGCTAAAGATTTATGATTGATTTTAGAACAAATATCTACATGCTGTTTTTTTGATAATAAAAATAATCCATTCACGTTCAAACTAGAACCTGGATCAAAAAAATTTACATCTATGTTTCTTCGAATGAAACCTCCACCATAATCATAAAAATTATAATTTATTTCAGAATTTTTCTCCAATGCCAAATTAAATGAACTAATGTGACCTATCTTAAAATTTAGGTTTTGTAGTAATGTCCAATCCAAATTGGAGTTTTCATGCATTACAATTTCAATTACTGAATTAACATAATGTTGATTATCATCATTGCTAATTTCAGTTTCACAAATTTCAGCATGTGAATTAACTCCCATATTTAAATAAATACGTGGATAAAATTTTGAATTTTCTTTATGACTTATATTATGAATTATCTGTATTGGGTGATTTATTTTTATGTTATCATGAACATATATAAGAATTCCATTACTAAATAATGCCATGTTTTCTGCAGAGAATACCGAAGAATGGTAATCTTCTACAGTGCCTATAGATCCATTTAATATATTTTTTTCTTCTGCTTGATGCATATCAAATATCTCAATGCCATCAGGTAAATTTTCAGGAATTGAAATATTATTATCATAGATTATTATGGGTATGGCATTATCAATAATATCATATGATGAAACATTAATTGGTAAAATTGTTTTTTTGTCATTAATTATAGGATTTGATAATAACCAAGGGTTAGGATTAGAAAACCTCCACTCTTCATCTTTTGAATTAGGATAGCCAATGGCATTATAATGATCCCAAGAAGCTTTTGCTTGATCTTGTAAAAATATAGTTCTATATGGCGTGAAGACATCCACTAACACATACCTAAATAGATACTTTTAATTCTTCTTCTATCCAAGAATAACCATTTTTTTCTAATTTTTTAGCCAATGATTCATTTCCTGTTTTTACAATTTTTCCATCCATTAATACATGTACATAATCAGGGTGCAAATAATCTAACATACGTTGATAATGTGTAATCACAATAAAAGATCGTTGATCTGACCTATATTCATTTATTCCCTTTGCAATAGTTTGAAGAGCATCAATGTCCAGACCTGAATCTGTTTCATCTAATATTGATAAACTTGGCTTTAATGTTATCATTTGCAAAATTTCATTTCTCTTTTTTTCACCTCCAGAGAAACCATCATTTACAGGCCTATGAATAAAACTTTCATCTAACCCAACTTGAATAAGTTTTTCTTTTATCATTGATAAAAAATCAACAGCATCAATTTCTTCTTTACCCTTGTATTTATTTATGGCATTTAAAGCAGCTTTTAAAAAATACATATTATTAACACCTGGGATGGATGTTGGATATTGAAAAGATAGAAATAACCCTTCGCAAGCTCTTTCTTCAATAGACATATTAGAAAGATTCTTATCTTTAAAAATTATGGTTCCCTTTTTTATTTCATATTTTTCTTTACCTGCAATTACATTTGCCAATGAACTTTTTCCTGTACCATTTCTACCCATTATAACATGTAGCTCTCCTGGGTTCACATTAAGATTAATGCCCTTTAAAATTTCTTTATTTTCAATATTTACATGTAAATCATTTATTTTAATCATAATATTATCTTCCTAAATAAATTATTACCCAACTGCCCCTTCCAAACTTACTTCCATTAATTTTTGAGCTTCTACAGCAAACTCCATTGGCAACTCTTTAAATACCTCTTTGCAAAAACCATTCACTATCATGGAAACTGCATCTTCAGTTGAAATACCTCGTTGATTACAATAAAATAATTGATCTTCACCTATACTTGATGTACTTGCCTCATGCTCCATTTGGGCAGAAGAGTTTCTAACATCTATGTAGGGAACAGTATGGGCACCACAATCATTACCAATAAGCATGGAATCACATTGTGAATAGTTCCTACTATTTACTGCAGATTTCATTATTTTTACTTCACCTCTATAAGTTTGCTGCCCCTTACCAGCTGAAATGCCCTTTGAAATTATTGTACTTTTTGTACCTTTTCCCATATGAATCATCTTTGTACCAGTATCAGCTTGTTGAAAATTGTTTGTCAAAGCGACTGAATAAAATTCACCAATAGAATCATCACCTTGTAAAATACAAGATGGATACTTCCATGTTATTGCTGATCCGGTTTCTACTTGTGTCCAAGATATTTTAGATTTTTTACCTCTACAGGCACCTCTTTTAGTAACAAAATTATAAATTCCACCTTTACCCTCTTTATCTCCAGGGTACCAATTTTGTACTGTAGAATATTTTATTTCTGCATTATCTAATGCTACAAGCTCAACGACTGCAGCATGTAACTGATTTTCATCACGCATAGGTGCAGTACAACCTTCCAAATAGCTTACATGACTATTTTCTTCAGCAATTATTAAAGTGCGTTCAAATTGACCTGTATTGGCAGCATTTATACGAAAATAAGTTGAAAGCTCCATAGGACATCGTACACCTTTAGGAATAAAAACAAATGAACCATCAGTAAAAACTGCAGAATTTAATGCAGCATAATAATTATCAGTATATGGAACAACAGAACCTAAATATTTTTTTATTATATCAGGATACTCTTTTACTCCTTCAGAAAATGAACAAAATATAACTCCTGCTTTTTTTAATGTCTCTTTAAATGTAGTCGCAACAGATACACTATCAAATACCGCATCTACAGCAACACCTTCCATCATTTTTTGCTCATTTAATGGTATTCCTAATTTTTCATATGTCAATAATATTTCAGGATCAACTTCATCCAAGCTTTTTATGTTCTTTTTTTTAGGTGCAGAATAATAACTAATCGAATTATAATCAATAGGATCATAATTTACTTTTGCCCATTTAGGCTCTTTAATTGACAGCCAGTATTCATATGCTTTCAATCTCCACTCTAACAACCATTTTGGTTCACCTTTAATTTCAGATAATTGACAAATCACATCTCTATCTAAACCTGGAGGAAATGTATATTGCTCTACAGAAGAACTAAATCCATATTTATAATCTTGCTTAATTGATTTTTCTATTATTTTATCTGACATGATGATTATGTAGTTATATCTGCAATTTTAATCTTATTTAATACTGATTTTATATTTTCATTTATTTTATTAATTGGCATTTTAATATTACAATAGTCTATTTGATCACAATTATCATTTATATTACAATCTACTAACCCCAAAGGACCTTCCATTTTTTCAATAAATTCAGCAAGTCGAATTTTTTTTAGTGATTTTTTTAACTTATATCCACCATTAGCTCCCTTATAAGCATCAATATAATTCAACTTAACCATCTTTTGAAGAACCTTAGCTAAAACTTGTCTTGGTATCATATACATTTGTGATATTTCCTTAGAAGAACTAAGTAGAGTATCATTCATTTGCAAATGACGTAATGCAATTAATGCATATTCAGATTTTCTAGTTAATTTGAACATTATTCATAGAATTATTAATAAAATTTACAAGATAAGAAAATATATGAACAAGCTTTATATGCGACCAAAAAAGTCGTATATAAAATTTTATTAAATTTTATATATATATCAATAATGATTTAGAATAAATTTGCACATAATGATTTCTTGCAAATAACATGTATTATTTACTTTCCTGTTTAAGTGTATTTTTTCAACTTTTACCTAGAAAATTTGCTCTTCTATTAGGCCAAACATTAGGAATATTAATTTATCATCTATATCCCTTACGAAAAACAATCGCTTTAAATAATCTAACAATTGCTTTCCCCAACTATGATAATAATAAAAAAAAATCCATTTTAAAAAGATGTTATAAACATTATGGAATGGTTTTTATTGATTTTTTTAGATTACCAAAAATAAAACAACAAAAGAAAGATAGTTTAATTGTCAATATACCGAAAAAAAATCTGGAATTCATGAAAGCAAATCAGGGTGGGATCATTATGTCGGCACATATTGGAAATTGGGAATACATAGGTCCTACTTTAAGCTACCATAAAATTAAATCTGCAGGAGTTGCAGCAATACAAAAAAATTCTACATCTAATGAATTTTTTAATAAATTAAGAATTTCTAAATATATGAAAGTTCTTCCTGTTAATTGTGGAGGAAAAATAATGATTCAACACATTTTAGATGGATATTATTTAGGACTCATAAGCGACCAAAATGCAAGTGACAGAGGGACTAATGCTGTATTTTTCAATCAAAAGGTATCAGTGCCTAAAGGTGCAGCAGCTTTTCACCTTAAAACCAATACTCCCATTTTATTAGGTTTTTGTATATTACGTAATGATTTACTTTATGAACTTTCATTTGAAAAAATGAATTTAGAAAATTTGCCACCAGATTCAGATGATGCAATTATGGAAATAAATAGCAGATTTACAAAATTACTTGAAAAAATAATAACCGATCACCCAGAACAATATTTTTGGTTCCATAGAAAATGGGATAAGCAAATTTACAAAGGTCTTTCAAAATATTAACTTATGATTTACCCTGCTACAGATCAATATATTGAATTAGCATATGATGCTCTTAATAATGGAGAGATAATTGTCTACCCCACCGATACACTTTATGGGTTTGGCGTAGATGCCACTAATACAAAAGCCATACAAAATCTAAATCGATTAAAAGGAAGAGTTCAACCATTAAGCATTATTATTAATACCATTGAAGAAATAAGTAATTTTAGTAAAATAAATGAAAGCCTATTAAATGAAATAAAAAAATACTTTCCGGGAAAATACACTGCATTATTAAATGCAAAAAAACATAATCTTTCACCATTAATTCAAAATGGATCAACAAAAATTGGTCTAAGAATTCCTAATCATTCATTTCCCATTAAATTAACAAAATTACTAAAAAAACCCATTGTAACAACAAGTATTAACCGACATGGAAATGAAGCATTAAATGATGTTACTCAAGTAGAAATTGATTTTCCAAACATTGATATTTTTGAAGATGTAAATCATAATCCATCTAAAGGCTCAACAATAATCGATTTTTCTCAGACACCTTATCAAGTCATAAGAAAAGGTGATGGGATATTTCCACTTTGAAGCTATATCTTAAAGTACTTAAGTATATAAAACCATATTGGGCCATGGTCATACTATCCTTTACTTCATCATTTTTATTTGCCGCCATCAATGCATTTTCAATATGGATGATTAGTTCATTATTTTCTACAATCATGAAAACAGGGATTAATTCTAACTCACTTCAATCGACCAATTCATCCATTAATAATAAATTTGAAAATATTGCAAATCAGCTAATCGGCAATGGTTCTCAAATGGAACAATTAAAAATGTTATGTTTTATTTTACTTATTACCTTTATTATAAAAAATATATTTTTTATAATAAATAGA
>JAYZCM010000002.1:0-8185 GCA_036338305.1 Fidelibacterota bacterium
AAGATGGAAAATGATGGAACCCTTACCTATCCAGACTTCGGATTAGCAAGAGTGGCAGAGAATAAGCAGCCAGTAGAGCTTACTCCAGCTACTAGAGAGTGGGCATTTGATCATGCTGAGTATGAGCATGTAGGTACTATAACGGCAAGTATTGAAGGCCGTGAAGATTTTGATGGTGATCTAATTGGTGTATTTGTAGATGGTGAGTGTCGAGGAATAGGAGAGCGTATGCACTTCTCACTTGATGATAGCTACATGTATATCATTCAAACCTATAGTAACATGGTAGAAGGCGAAGAGCTTCATTTCAAATATTTAGATTCAGCTTCTGATGAGGTAATAGAATTTGAAGAGACTTTGACGTTTGAAAACAACATGGTAGTGGGTGATGGTTTTAATACGTTTGCTCTAAGTCGTGAAGTTGGAGACAATGTTCAACCTAATGCTTTTGGTATTAGTGATGCGTATCCAAATCCATTCAATCCAGTAACAAGCTTTAGCTATAGTGTTCCAACAGATGGTATGGTACATGTATCTGTACATGATGTCAATGGACGTCTTGTAGCTGAATTGGTCAATGGCTATGTACAAGCAGGAACACATCCTGTAACATGGGATGCTGGTAATTTATCTAGTGGTTTATACCTGATAAAGATGCTAGCAAATGAAGAGCATGTTGCAATGCAGAAAATAATGCTCATCAAATAATGTAGAAGATAATTCGTCTTAAGAAAAAGCCTCAGAATTTCTGAGGCTTTTTCATTAGGATGGAATTTGTAAAAAAATATAATATTATTAGGCATACACTTGAATTGCTCTAAATTATATATGTAAATATTAACTTAATTATAGGAATTTTTATATGTCAACAAGTCAAGAACTTTTTAATAACATGAAAACAATGTGGGATGCATTGGAAGAAAATCATACTGCATTTGCAGCTAATGGTAATAAAGCTGCTGGTACACGAGCTCGTAAAGCTGCTGGCGAATTTAAAAAAATGGTGACAGATTATAGAAAAGCTTCTGTTGCTGAAAGTAAGTAATTAGTTGTCATAAAAGTTAAAAGCCTCCATAAAAGGAGGCTTTTTTTTTAATGAGAAAAAATAATTTTAGAAATATTGCAATTATTGCCCACGTTGACCATGGAAAAACAACACTTGTTGATTCAATGCTTAAGCAAAGTGGTACGTTTCATGAACATCAAAATGTTGAAGAGCGGATTATGGATTCAATGGATTTGGAAAAAGAACGTGGAATCACCATCGCTGCCAAAAATACTGCTATTTTTTATAATGACATAAAAATAAACATAATGGATACGCCTGGCCATGCTGATTTTGGAGGAGAGGTTGAAAGAAGTTTGAATTTAGTAGATGGGGCACTTTTACTTGTAGATTCAAGTGAAGGTCCGTTACCTCAAACACGCTTTGTTCTTAAAAAAGCTTTAGAGAAAAAACTACCAATCATATTGCTAATAAATAAAATTGATAGATCAGATGCTCAAATAGAATATGTGGTTAATCAAGTTTATGATTTGTTTATTGATTTAGATGCAACAGATGAACAGATCGAATTTAAAATCATTTATACAAATGCCAAGGAAGGTATTGCTCATTATGATTTAGCAGATGATTCAAATGATTTAGTTCCCTTGTTTGATACTATTGTTGATAGCATTAAAGGTCCTGTAGCAGATGATGACCATGAGGCTCAATTTTTAGTTACGAATTTAGATTATGATTCATATGTAGGTAAGTTGGCAATAGGTCGGTTGAATAATGGATGCTTGAAGATGAATCATCAATATTCATTGTGTGGTAAAGATGAGATTACACATGGGCATAAATTTTCAGCTCTTTATACATTTAGTGGATTGAAAAAAATTCAAGTAGAAGAAGTGGTCGCAGGTGACATAATTGCTTTGGCGGGATTGGATGATGTTTCCATAGGGGATACAATTTCTTCCAATGAAAATCCTAAACCCATGCCTAGGATTAAAATTGATGAACCAACTGTTTCAATGTTATTTTATGTTAATACTAGCCCTTTTGCTGGTAAGGAAGGAACATATCTTACGACAAGACACATTAATGAAAGATTGCAAAAGGAAATCATGAGCAATGTTTCATTGGATGTAATAAAAACACCTAGAAATGATGTGTTTGAAGTGCGTGGTCGAGGTGAATTGCAAATGGCCATATTAATTGAAACCATGAGAAGAGAGGGCTATGAATTCATGGTATCTAAGCCTCATGTAATAACTTTTGAAGAAAATGGTAAAACCATGGAGCCAATGGAAAAAGTGTTTTTGGATATTCCGGAAGATAAGGTTGGCATTATTTCTGAAAAATTATCTTTACGGAAAGGTAAAATGATGAATTTGCAAAATCATGGAAGTGGCCGTGTTTCATTGGAGTTTTCCATCCCTTCTAGAGGGCTTATAGGGTTTAGAAGTCAATTTATGACAGATACGCAGGGTGCTGGTATAATGAATAAGCTGTTTGATGGACATAAGCCTTGGTTTGGGGGGATACCTCAAAGAAATAGTGGTGCATTAGTCTCAGATAGAAATGGCAAGGTGACCACATATGCTTCTTTGGCCATGGTTGATAGAGGAGAACTATTTGTAAGTGTTGGTACCATGGTTTATGCAGGAATGATCATAGGTGAACGTAATAGATCAGAAGATTTATGTGTAAATATTACGCGTGAAAAGAAATTGACAAACATGAGGAGTGCAACTTCGGATGCTACAGTCAACCTAAGGCCACCAAAACAATTGTCTTTGGATCAACATATTGAGTTTATTGCAGAAGATGAATTGGTAGAAGTTACTCCTAAAAGCATTCGTTTGAGAAAAATGGAATTAGATGAGAATAAACGACTTTCTCAAAAAAGAAAAGAAAAATTATCTGAGTGAGTATTTTCCATGTGAAAAAGTGTAACATTTTGTAAAATTGGTATATTTAAGTATCGACGAGCATATAAATTTCTATTATGATAAAACATTTAATTATAATTATCTCTTTTTTAATGAGTCTCATTCATGCTGAATGCAGTGATCTTGATTATGCTGAATGTTTGAATTGGCCTGATTATTGTGAATGGAATGAAGATGCAAATCAATGTCAAGATATTGGTGGAGGCTCTAGTGGTGGTAGTACGGGAGGTGAAACTCAAGATGGTCCATACCAATATGCAACCATAACAGAATCTCAAGGTCTTAGAAATGGTCCAGATTATAGAGATGGAGTATTGTATTATCCCTTGGATGCCAATCCACCGTATAAAAGTTTGGTCCTTACTCCAGGATTTGGTAGTGGAAGTTCATCAATGGCAAGCTGGGCTGAATTTTATGCTTCTCATGGTTTTATTGCCATGCGGATAGGTCCAAATGATGAAATTTATGATTCACATCAACAGAGAGGCGAAGGGCTTTTGGATGGCATTGAATCAATTAAAGCGGAAAATAATAGAACTAATTCTCCTTTATATGGCCTCATTGACATGAATAGTTTTTCAGTTTCTGGATATTCCATGGGTGGTGGTGCATCTCACAATGCTGCGATGATGGATGAATCAATCAAATCCGTAATTTCATTGAATCCAACAGTTTTGTTTGATGATTGTGATTTTTGTCCAGCTGAAGAATATGATGGGGTGACTTATTGTATTTGTTTGGTCCCTGAGTTAATTGATCATTCCATTCCTTCATTGATATTTGCAGGAGAAGTAGAAGTTAATGAATTGCCTGACTACGCAGGAATGTTAGGCCAAGACATATATGCAAACATGTCAGAAACTACTAATAAAATATTATTTGAAGGAGCTAATGATGGACATGGCTTTGCAGCATACCCTTATGGAGAAGTCGCTGAATATGCTTTGAATTGGCTTGATTATCATGTGTTAAATGATGATTCTTCTTGTGAATACTTACTAGAAACCCCTTCTTCATCATCTCAATATTTGACTAATCTAGAGTGCACTGATGTTGTTTCTGGAGATATTAATGGAGATTCTCTAGTAAACATTCAAGATATCATTTTAACTGTTAATTTAGTATTGAATTCTCAATATGATGGCTTAGCTGATTTTAATTCAGATAATACCATTAACATATTGGATGTAATTGCATTAGTTAACATTATTCTTAATAGTTAATTAAATTTTCCATTTTATTTTATGTTGATTTCATTTATTAAACATTAAGTTTAATCATGATTTTATTTTATGATACTTTAATTTAACATGATTGATTCTTCATTTGAGGCATTTAAGAGCCTATTAAAATATTTAAAGCCATGGCGTTTTAACATGTTATTGGCTAGTACTTTTTCTACTTTAAATAAAATATTCGATTTGGCACCAGAAATATTAATTGGCATTGCAGTTGATTTGGTGGTTACGAAAGAGGCAAGCTTTGTTGCTTCACTTGGTTTTACAACGGCAACTTCTCAGATGATATTTTTAGGGGTTGCAACATTTTTGATTTGGGCGTTTGAATCTTTGTTTCAATATCTATATATGGTTACTTGGAAAAATCTATCACAAAATGTAGAACATGATTTAAGAATGGATGGTTATGCTCATGTACAGCAGCTAGATGTGAATTGGCATGAAAAACAACATGTGGGTAACATAACAGCCATATTAAATGATGATGTCAATCAATTGGAAAGATTTTTGGATTCTGGAATAAATGACATTATTCAAATTACCATTTCTACGATCATTGTAGGGTTCATATTTTTATATATTTCTCCATTAATAGCATGTTTTTCAATTTTGCCCATACCCATAATTTTATTACTAGCATTCATGTTTCAAAAAAATCTATCTCCAAGATATGATGCGGTAAGGGAATCTGCTGGCATGATTAGTAGCATATTGTTTAATAATCTCATTGGCATTCAAACCATCAAAAGTTTCATTCAAGAAAAAACTGAAATTCAAAGAGTAAAAGATATTAGTAAGAAATATCAAAATAGAAATAAGCATGCAATAAAATTAAGTTCTGCATTTGTACCATTGGTGAGAATGGGTGTGCTGACAGGTTTTTTAGGAACGATGATCATAGGTGGATTTAAAAGTTTGAATGGCGAAATTGCAGTTGGTTCATATTCTGTTTTAGTTTTTTTGACACAGCGTTTTTTATGGCCTTTTACGAGATTAGGTGAAATGGTGGATCAGTTTGAAAGAGCAATGGCTTCTACTAGGCGAATACTTAATTTAATGAAGACCTCAACTAATATTAGAAGTAAGGAAAAGCCTATTTCAATTGATTCTTATTTAAGTCCAATTAATTTCAATGACATATTTTTTAAGTATGATAAAGGTAGTATGATTCTTGAAAATTTTAATTTAAACATAGAACCAGGTCAGTTAATTGGCATAGTAGGAGCAACAGGCTCGGGTAAGACTACCATTGTAAAATTATTATTAAGATTTTATGATCCAACTAAAGGGGATATTTATATAGGTGATTCAAATATACGAGATTTATCAATAAAGGAATTAAGACAAAATATTGGGTTTGTTAGTCAGGAAACATTTTTATTTGATGGTAGTATCAAGGATAATATTTGTTATTCTCATCATTTATATGATGAAAAAATGATGATTAAATCTGCTAAAATTGCACAGGCACATGAATTCATAGATAAGATGCCATTGAAATATGAAACTTCTGTTGGAGAAAGAGGGCAGGCATTATCCGTTGGACAAAAGCAGAGATTGTCAATTGCTAGAGCCATATATAAGAACCCATCCATTTTCATATTTGATGAAGCAACCTCTTCTGTTGACAATCTAACTGAAAAACATATTCAAGAAGCCATATTTTCAGCATCTAAAGGACGAACTACCATTGTCATAGCACATCGTTTATCAACAATACGTAGAGCTGATAGAATAATTGTTTTAGATGATTGTAATATCATGGAAGATGGAACACATGATGAGCTTCTCACAAAAACAGATGGATTTTATTCTAATTTATGGAATATTCAAACTGGTAAAATAGACATTTGAAATGATTTTTATTGATTTATGATTATTAGAAAATATTTTGTTTTTCTAACTAGTTTGTTGATGAAGAGAGTGATATTTAAGACTTTTTAAAAAAGAAGTTTGATTTTTACATAATAAAAATAGCGTGAAAGATTTAGAATGATTGATATTAAAAATATTTTTGCAACGGAGTTAAAATATTTAAAGGATGGGGTTGAGGATGGAAAAAACCCGTACCATACTTTTACTTTATCTTCGCTAAATGGAGAGTATCCTGAAGTTCGTACCATTGTCTTGAGGGGCGTGGATGTTCAGCCTTTGAAAATTTATTTTAATGCGGATCATAGGAGCCCCAAGATAAAAGAGTTAAAGAATCATCCTTTCTGTAGTGCACTTTTTTATAATGAAAAACGTAGGGTTCAATTGAGGTTCAAATGTCATGCCATATTGCATCATGATAATGATATTTCAAAACAAATATGGAGTAATACTCCTCTTCAAAGTAGAAAGTGTTACATGGGGCCATTTTCTCCAAGCGAGCCATTGGATGAGTGGCACCCCAACATACCTTTGGAGTATTTGAAAACTGACCCTGACAAAGAACATAGTAAAGAAGGATATGTCAATTTCACCCATATTGAATTAAGTATCGTTGAATCAGATATACTCCAACTACATCATGATGGTCATATACGGTTTAAAGTCCAAAATGGAAAAGATTTTTTCCATGTCGCACCTTGATTTTAGTAATTAATTTTATGTTTGACATATTGATTGTTTTTAATATAACTTAATATAATTAAACTTATACTTTCTAGGAGAAGACATTAGAAATATATACATTTTAATCTTACTTTTATCAGTTGCTTTATGTCAAGATGGTCCATTTATTGAATTTATTAACCCTTCATTTGGTAAGATTGGAAGTGAAATTATAATTACTGGTAGTAACTTTAGTTCTAATGATGAGGATAATACGGTATTTTTTGGTGGGTTAGAAGCAAGTATCTTAAATGCAACAGAAAATGAATTAATGGTAACGGTTCCTTATGGTGTTTACTATGCACCCATTTCAGTATATACAAATGGACTTTATGCAGTTTCAAATCAACATTTTAATGCCATTTTTGATGCTACGGAAGAACTAAAAACCTCTCATCTCAGTAATCAATTAGATAATCCATTTTTGGGTGCAAAATATTATGATGTCAAGATTGCCGATTTGAATGGCGATGGGATTCCAGAGATTGTAACTTCGGAAGCAGGTTCGAGTTCTAGTGCATATTTAGCAATTTTTACAACCTCCTTTGATGATGAAGGGATGATATCCATTGATGATAGATTAGAAATTAATTTTGGAACAGGTGTTTATAGCGCTCCCCATGATATTGCACTTGGCGATTTAAATGGGGATGGACTTTTAGATGTAGTCGTATCTGAAAAGGGTGATATAACTGATGATTTCCAAGCTCATACCTGTATTTTTATCAATACCAGTCATCATCAAAATTTTTCATTTGATAGTCCTATAATTATTGAAGGGGATGGCTATGAAGCTTATGCTCAACTGCAAGATATTAATGGCGATGGCAAACTTGATATAGTAACAATAAGGGGTTCCTCTTGGCACACAATGAATGTTTATATAAATACAAGTGATGGAAATAATGTATCATTCGAAGATAAACTTATTATTTCAAATGTTTTAGCATCTGAACTTGACTTTGCAGATTTGAATGGAGATGGAATGATTGATATGGTTACAACTGCCTATGCAAGTAGTAGTTATAGTAGAGAAGTTTTTGTTTACTTAAATAACAGTACAGAGGGGAATATTGAATTTAATTTAGAAGTAACTATTTTATCAGGAGGAGAACACGCAGATTGGCCTACAGATTATAATTGGAGTACCGGTTCACCCACACTGGTTGATATTGATGGAGATGGAAGGCTTGATATTATTGTAGCAAATGGTACTTGTGTTGGTTGCTCACCTAGTGGAATATCCATACTTAGGAATACAAGTACAGAATCTGAATTACTGTTTGAATATGAGTATAGTGACTTTTATCAATATCAATCTAATTCACTCCCTGTTGGAATAGGTATTTCTGACTTAAATGGTGATGGAAAACCAGATTTACTGACTAATGATTGGATGGGTGGTATAT
>JAYZCM010000003.1:0-11859 GCA_036338305.1 Fidelibacterota bacterium
CTGCTAACACATGGCCATTTACCAGTTCAGCCACAAGACGTCCATTGATGTCATGTACGGACACATGTACCATGCCATCAGTTGGAACACTATAGCTAAAGCTTGTTACTGGATTGAATGGATTTGGATACGCATCACCAAGGCCATAAGCATTAGGCTGAACATCATCTCCAACTTCACGACTAAGAGCAAAAGTATTGAAACCATCACCCACTATCATGTTGTTTTCAAATGTCAAGGTCTCTTCAAATTCCACTACCTCATCAGAAGCTGAATCAAGGTATTTGAAGTGAAGCTCTTCACCTTCCACCATGTTACTATACGTTTGAATGATGTACATGTGGCTATCATCAAGTGAGAAGTGCATGCGCTCTCCCAATCCTCGACACTCACCATCTACAAATACACCTACCAAATCACCATCAAAATCTTCACGGCTCTCAATGCTTGCCGTTATGGTACCTACATGCTCATACTCAGCATGATCAAATGCCCACTCTCTCGTAGCTGGAGTAAGCTCCACTGGCTGCTTGTTATCTGCCACCCTTGCCAATCCAAAATCTGGATAAATGAGAGATCCATGAGTTTCCATCTTCAGCATGTAACCAGTACCTGGCTCAAGACTGGAAAGCGTTCCAGCCCATACTCCGTACTGTGGATAGTTGGTTGACGTACCAGATGCTTGACTTCCAATGAAAAGAGCATCCGCACCCAAACTTCCAAGAGCAGTTTCTACGTCACCTGGGTTTTGAGGCGTATAACCAAGCCAGTTCCAACCAGAGATGAGTTCAATTGGGTTTGATGCTACATCTACCGGAAGGCCTGTAATCACAAGGGTTGCTGGATCACTTATTTTTAAACGATATTTTTCACCTGGATAAAGAGAATTAAGCGTTCCAGCCCATATGCCATACTGTGGATAATTAGCTGACGTACCAGAAGACTGACTTCCTATGAAAAGTGCATTGGAACCCAAACTTGCCAATAAACTGGTCATGTCTGGATATAAAGCAGGATCTGGAGTTACGTTAACAGATATCCAGTTCCAGCCAGAACCAAGTTCCATGGATATATCTGTCGTACATATGCCATCACCACCACAAACACCACACTCATCAACATATGCATCACCATTTGGTACACCTGCACAATCAGCACATGAACTATTATCTCCATCACAAATACCACAATCATCATATTCAGCAGAACCACCCCATATCCCTGTACAATCTTGAATGCAATCGTTATTAGGATCATCATCACAAACACCACAATTATCCATATATGCATCAGAACATGGTACGCCTGCACAATCCAAACAGCTTGAATTATCTCCCCCACATACACCACATGAATCCATTCCATTATTTGGACCATCTTCACCGCAAGGACCTGTCTCTTGCCAATAACAACCTTCTTCACCTAATACACAACAGTTACCAGCACAATCAAGCTCTACAAGACAATTCCCCTCACAATCTTGATGCGGTTCAGCATATGTACATGAACCATCATCATCAGTAGCATCCTGATCATAATTGCATGCACTCATGTCCGTACATCCAAAAAATCCACCACCGCCAGTTGATGTATCACCACCACCAGAAGTAAATCCATCTGTTTCCACTTCCAAACAATCATCTAAAATTGCCTCATATTCAATGCCAACATACGTGGTGATGTTTGAATTGGAAAAACATATTTCATCAGCATATATCATGTCAAATGTTAAAATTAAAAGAAGCCCACTATTTGCAGGCACATTAGGGCCCGTAGAAATTCCAGATATGGTTTGTCCATCAATTGTCAAATCAAAATCAAATAACCCCGTAGTACCACCATATGCTCCTGTTATGTCTATTCCATTAACATCAAAAACAAATGAAGAAACATCATACTGACAATCTAAGTTTATTTCCAAAGTACCCATATCATAATCAATAACTCCAAATGATAGTTCGCCTAATGGAGGATATTCACAACTACCATCATCGTCTGTTGCATCCGGATCATAATTGTTAGCATTTGAATCAGTACAACCTAAAATTGTCTGATCCACTCCATCATCATAAATGAAATTGAGATTAGCACCACTAGCATCAGAGACAATAATGCTAGACAAAGAAACAGAGCCTTCCACTTCTGCAAAGATTTCTACCAATATTCCCGTACCGGCAGGAACAGTAGCTCCCGTCAAGCTGAAACCCAATACAATGCCACCTCCCGTTGAAACCGTAAAACCTGCATCAGCAGATGCACCACCTGATGCACTTATTATGTTTGCCCCCTCTACATTAAATTGATAACCCGCAATATCTTCCATGCTTTCATAATAAACAATAAGGTTATCCAGACCATCATCATTTAATTCAATCTGCATGCTTAAATTATTAATTGGAGGTTCTTCACTTGGCAATGCTCCTTCATCTATCCAAGCAGAAATAAGTGCAATTGTAGTTGGATCCAAATAAGGACCATTTAAAGGCATTTGAGAGCCAAAAGGAGGCTCATCACTTAACTTTTGCAACAATATGCTATTTTCACTATCACCTGGAATAATAACAGGGCCATGACTACTAGTTCCAGACATAAGGTTCTCATATGAAGTTAAATCAAAATTTCCCTGATATGCCCCTCCATTTGAATGGCAATAATATGTACAATTTGCATTGAAAATCGGTTGAATTTCAGTCAAATAATCAACATCTTCAAAGAAAGGCTCTTCACTACAATCACTTGCATTACAAACATTTTCACCATCCCAACACTCAATGCTCGCACCAGATCCACCACACACACCACATTCATCAACCTCTACATTTCCACCACATTCACCTGAACAGTCATATTCATAATTACACTCAGATGGTATGGTTGCACCATCATCAAAATCACATGCAGTTTCATCCATGCAACCGATGATCCCATTTGGATCAATTATTGAACCCGTAAGTGAAAAACCAACTACAGTGTTGGTACTATTTGAAATGGTAAATCCAGCATCTGCAGCACTTCCACCGCTAACCCCATTAATGGTAACGCCAATAATGTCAAATTGAAATCCAGCAATGCCAATTGAACTATTTAAAAACAAATCCAATGATCCAGAATCTAAAATGGAAATACATTCTCCAACAAGCGTACTAACTGCATTACCCTCTGCATCAGATAGTATTGGATTTACCAAACAAGCCTCATTACTTTCGGAAGAAATGTAATCAATTTGTAGCATTACTTCACCACCAAAATCACCAAAACCAATAGTCGCTTGAGGATTTTCACAATCCGAACCATCACCCCCACAATCACCACATGCATCATATATGGAAGTACCACCACATTCTCCATTACAATCAATATTTATAGTACAATTACCATCACAATCAAAATTTTCTTGCGCATACGTACAAGACCCATCATCATAATCTGTATTTTCAACATAATTACATGCGCTTTCATCAGAGCAACCACCATTAAAATAATCTGAAGGTTCTAAACACACGCCAAGTTCCGTGGTAATGGCATCTCCTGATGTATCAGATAATATTGCATTTGAGAAACATATTGAATCTCCTGTTACTCCATCAAATGCTACATTTAGCAGAATAGAGTTTCCAACAGGTATCACATCTCCTGAAAAACTAAACCCTAAAATTGTATTATTACCTGCGGAAACAGAAAAACCCGCCTCTGCTGAGCTTCCGCCACCAACACCTGTAATTTCCAAACCACTTAACACAAATTGAAAACCAGCAACATTTACTGGATTATCAAGCCATATTTCAACATTACCATCAACTAAATTTCCAAAGGACAAAGTTGCAAATAAACAGCTTGTACCATCACCATTACAAATACCACAATCATCCAATTGAGCAGATCCACCACACTCACCAAAACAATCTTCCATATTACCATCGCAATCGCATGTACCATCAACAATGCCATCTCCACCGCAAACCCCACATTCATCAATTTCTGCATTTCCACCACACTCTCCAGAACAATCATTCTCCAAACAGCTACCATCATCCACATTAGCCTCTACATCATAATTACATGCATTTTCATCCATGCAACCCAGAATAGGAGTCACATAATTTATGTGTAAGCAATCAACTATTTCTGCGACTAATCCCCCACCATTAGAGTCAGATAAAATCAAATCAACAACACATGTCCCAGGTCCTTCAACTTCCAAAGTTGTTAATACTCCACTCCCTACAGGAATGGTAGCTCCAGTCAAACTAAAACCTAAAACCGTATTATTGCCAGTTGACACCATAAATCCAGCCTCACTGGCAAGACCACCTGAAGCATTTAACAAACTTGAGCCTTCTATTCCAAATTGAAAGCCTGCTATTGCAGTATCACTATCATAAGTAATGTCAATCATGTAAATGGTACAAGAAGAACCATCACCTCCACAAACGCCACAATCATCATTTTCCAATGCTGAGCCACAAACATCGTCACAACCTGAAGGACCGGGTTCACCACAACCACAACCCAAATCAACATTGGGATAACAATCATCATAAGCAAAATTGAGATTGTCACCATTAGGATCAGAAAAAATTATGCCACTTAAGCCTATGGGAATGCCCGTTAGCTCCATGGTCAGCAAGGTACCCATGCCTTCAGAAATGGTCTCTCCCGTAAGACTAAAACCCAATACGATGTCATTACCTGTAGAAACCATAAAACCAGCACTACTAGCATCGCCACCAAATACAGATAAAACCTCTACTCCATCAACATTAAATTGAAACCCTGCAATGACGTCATTACTATTATAATTCACATCCCAAAAACCAGATTCATTTTCAGATAAATAAAGAGTATTAGCAAAACAAAATTGAATGAAAATAAATAAGTTAATAAATTGGAACATTTTCTGATTATTCATAGTTCCCTTTCAATGGTATTTTTAGGTAGATATACTTACTCGGTTATAACCTATGAATATATATGGAATAAATACAACACATGTTGCATTTTGTTACAGAATGACAACCTCGATGACAAGAACGATTTTAAACAAAATTCAATGGAATTATCAGCTTATATTTCATTGCAATTTGCAGAAAGTACACAGTTAGCAAGAGCAACAACATCTATGACATTCCATCCTCCATCACCATTAATATCTGCTAGATGGCCATACCCTTCACAAGCAGCCTCCAAAATACAATTAACAAGTGCAACAACATCCATTACATTCCACCCCCCATCATCATTCAAGTCTCCCAATAAGTATTCAGACAATTGAAGATTGACATTAAGGTCAAGATCTTGCCCTTCTGTACCATAAATAAAATGAATTTGATCTGAAGAATTTGCTAATGAAGTATCACGTGCCCAATATAAATTATTCCCAATATCTTCCTGATTATCAGTAACCAATGCCAATCTACCCACATATCCATTAGCAGAATGAAGAATGTCAATCAATGTATTGACTTCAGATAAAGAATAAGATGCAATTGCTACTGATTCATCATCTAATTGCAAAGTAAATGAAAGGCTCTCATTTAAAGAAGACAGAGATGTTGAAATGGGATTGATTAAAGCTTGATCCTCATAGTAATAAAATGGATTTTGCATGTCATCATATTTACCATTATATAAATTTCTAGACATGAAATCCGCCCATGCTTCCAAAAATGTCAAAGAATAGTTCTGCCCATCTAGGACATGTTTGACAGCTGAAAATGCATTTGATGTAGTTGATCCAAACCGTTCCCACATTTCTCTTATTATGGTAGTTCCTTGAATATTTGACGATCCTTTTGGATCTAAATAACTACTCAAATAATGACCAAAAAGTCCTAATTCATATCCATTCCCCGTATTATCAAAAGATGCGATTGGATTATTTAATAGTGGATCTACCCATCCATCCAAATAATCATTACCATCCGGTATTAATACATCTTCAAACCACATTGCACTCATTTCATAAAAATATTGATTCCCTGTTAAGCTAAATCTGTAGCCCCAATGCAAAGCATGGAAATATTCATGTCCAACAGTGATCTGCATTATTTTCATTGGATCAAGATTATATCCCAAATAATCATTATCAATTTTCATGTAACTAGTACCATTACCATCATGATAATTAAAACCATACATGCCGCTAGAGTAAGATTGTATGTAAATGTCATATCCACCTTCTCCATCAAAAGGTTCTTCTTCATACCCTAGTACATCTACTAGGACATGATGAGCAGAATCAGCAATGACTCCAACAGCATCAACATAATCAGGAACACCATTCTGAGGGTCAACATCCAAAAGGTCAGGTGCATTATTACCTGTAGTATCATAATGTATGTAAAAATGACCTGAAATAGATGGTGCGAACGCATGTCGCTCAGGCCGAGTCAACCGTTTACCATCACCATGATCTATTAAACATTCCCTAGATAAAAGTACGTTTAATGAAATAATGAGTATTATGTAAATATATTTCAATCCCATCATTGCAAATTAATTTAAAAAATCATCTTTCATTCCCTACTAAAACAAATGAATCTGCATTAAAAATATTTTTTTTAATTTTTCCACTGACCCAAGCAACCCGAACAGCACTGCAAAGTCCATCAGCACCATGTGCATCTCCATGATCATGCATGCCACTTCCTTTTACAGAATAATTTTTTTCACCTATCTTAATGGATAAACTACAGCCTTTATCTTTTGTTCCAAAATTACACATGCCACAAGATGTAATTACAAGCCCATTAATTTCACCATTTTTAGGCACAGACATGACCAGAGTATTATTTTTAACCTGTTTTGTTTCTATTTTGCTTCTATTTTTATTATCTCCAGGGCATGCCCCACAACCAGCATATAGAATATTAATAATGAATAATGAAATTAATATTATCATAAAGAATTTTTTTTGCATTTCTTTCCTCCTTAATTAATGAATCAGTACAAGCTTGTCCCGCAAGTATTACAAAATTGGGCATCATCATTATGATCTTCATTACTACAACCATGACAAACCAAATTATTAGATTTCTGAATTGCATTAGAATATTCTGCAGAAATTATGCCAGTTGGAACGGCTATGGTTGCATAGCCAATTATCATTGCCAATGATGCCAATGCTTGCCCCAATTCAGTTTGTGGCGCAATGTCACCATAGCCAACAGTCGTTATGGTAACTATTGCCCAATATATGCTTATTGGTATGCTTGTAAAACCATTTTCTGATCCTTCAATCAAATACATTATGGAACCAAAAATAGTAACCAATGAAAGCATGAAAAATAGAAAGACTACAATCTTCCTTTTAGATGCAATGATTGCCTTCAATAAAATATTAGTTTCACCAACATATGATATTAATTTTAAAATACGAAAAATCCTTAAGACTCTAAGTATTCTAATTACAGTCAAAAAACGACTAGCAGGAAAAACTAAGCTAATATATGTAGGAATGATTGATACTAAATCTACCAAGCCAAAAAAACTTCTCATGTACATGACAGGTTTGCCAATGCAATATATCCTAAGAAAATATTCCAATGTAAAAAGAATTGTAAAAAACCATTCAAGCAAATAAAGAATGCCACCATGTTTTTCATTATAATAATCAACACTATCAATTAAAACAACCATCACGCTCATTAAGATACTTATTATTAATACCAGATCAAATGCTTTACCTGCTGGAGTATCAGATTCAAAAATAATATCGTATAGTTTTTCTTTCAATTAATAATATTAATTTTTTATTTATTGGAACATTTATGTTTTAATATGGTTTATAATATAAACACATGTGTTAAATATCCTAATCAGCTGCATTCTTCTCCTCCTGAATGCGGCTGATTTCTTTTGTGAAATCATTAGTTCCCTAAAACAATATTCACAATGGCAATAACATCTAAAATATTATTATCTCCATCAAAATTCACATCAGCAATCACATCATAATTTCCAGATAACACAATATTGACAACTTCAATGACATCTAAAATATTAATTAGTCCATCATCATTCAAATCACCCATATTACCATTAAAAGGACAATAATTCCCATCAGGAGCTAATTGAGGAATACGATATTGAGGATCGGTTATTAAAGCATGCATGGTAACATCAATTGATTCAAATAATTCAGGAGTACATAATTCCCATTCATTATCTATCCCATTGCACGTTTGAAAATCATCCAAAATCCCCATGTGGCTCACTATGCACCAATATAAATATTCCATTGCCATGCATTCATAATCACATGTCCAATCATCATAATGATACCAAGCTTCTTCTGGATATTGCGAAGGAATATTGATGAATTGCCCCCCCCTAGCCACATCCATTGCATCAGACATTATGGATGAATTTGGACTTAAATTAAAAGCATTAGGATAAACTTCAACTTGACCACATGCATTTATGGTATGAAGTATCTCTTCGACAGAGGCATCATCACCCCAATGTCCTGGTTGAGATGGATCAATTTCATTTTTATATAAAGCAGCACCTAAACAGCCATCATAATAATCAAACACATTATCTTGGCCTGAAGACCATTCTGAATTAAAAATGGGCATCATTGCATCTAATTCAATTAAAGAAGCTTCAATTTCAGGATCATCAACCAATCCATCCTCATCATTATCTAAAAGTTCAGCTGCAATTGATGCAGCATGTAGCATCTTTTCATCCGAAATTTGAGACTCACCATAAATATGAATACAATCTAAAACATTTATATATTTATAAAAACTAGATAATGCTGGATCAGAGGGATAAGGATTAGATTCAACTTCAAAACAAACTTCATTTTGGCTAAACAATAAATTAAAAGAAATAAAATTTAAAAGGATAATAAGAATTCTGCCATTCATGCCAATATATTACTATTTTTTTATTAATGCATCAAGTAAATGCTTGTAACGCATAAAACAAAAATTGCACTATTTATCAATATATTTTCTTATAAAATCTTAATATTAATAAATTACCATCCAATTTCAAAAAATAAAATGACAGAAAAAGAAATTCAAACAATACTTGATACACTTGGTAATCGCGTAAGTCAACTAAGCGAAGACAATAGATTGCATAAACTTAAAAGTGATGCTGGAAAAGAATTATTTTTTCAATTAAAGGAAATAATAAATTCAAAAGACTGGATGCTTTTATATGAATCTTGTGATAATACATTTGTTAAAGACATAATGAAGGAATGGGGACTTCATCTATTTCCTAAAGACTATAAATTATAAGCATCAAAAAAAAACTATTTAACATGGCAATATTGGAAAATAATTTAAAGAATCAATAATATAAAGCATTATTAAAAATGAATAGAAAACTAATAATTATATTAATATTATCCATAATCATGATATCCAATCTTTTTAACCAAGATTGGAAAAAAACATTAAACAAAAAAATAAAAAAAGAAACCAGTAAGATTGAAAAAAAAATAACGAATGAAATCAAGCCATTATCAATAGATTTCAAAATTTCAAAAATAGGTTACAACCCTTTAAAAGCTTTAAATAAACTAAATCTAACAATTGATTTCAGCGGACACAATCCTAATTCAATAGGAATAAAATTTGATAAAACAGAATTTGATTTATTAGTAAATGACAAGCTATTATCTAAGTTTTATAATGAAAAAAAGATAGATATCCCAAAAAATAATGTTTTTTCATTCCAAGAAAACGCAGAAATAACAATTTCTGAAGCAGGAAAAACTATTTTCAATTCAATAATAAAGAAAAATGCAACATTTTCCATAATTGGAAAATATCATGTCAATACTCCACTTGGCTCTTTTTCCTTTGATGTGAAATTGATTGAAAAAGAGGTTAACCCAAAGAAAAAAGAAACTAAATAAAAAAACTCCTATCACTAGGAGCTTTTTTATTGAATTTAATCCGAAATTTTTATTTACAAATATCACCTATTCCATATATTTATCTATGTTTTCCTCTATCTGTTCTAAATCTTCATCAGAGGGACCATCATAAATTGGATCAGGATCCGGATTACTAAAATATATTTTTTCCATTTTTAACCTTTCTTATTAAAACAACTAGATAAGATTACAAAGATTAAAAATATGATTTTTTGAGCTAGATCAAGAAAATGATCAAATTACATGACTTTATTAAAATATTTTTATTCTTTATCGCAATCAACATGGACATTTGATTTAATGGGTTTCAAATGAACATGCTCATCAGGAATAAAAAAACTTGCTAATATTTCAATACAAATAAAAACACCTGCAATAGTTGCAGTAACATAAGCATTTTCTTGAATTGCTGAGAAAACTTCAATAAGATGACCAATTCCATGCAAACGTAATCCCCATCTTAGAATAGATCTAAAATATTTTTTAATATATAGCATGGTGGTATTTAATAGAACGGATCATTTTAATAAATAGTAACTATTAATAATTATACTGGTTTTACATTTTTTGCTGAAGGGCCTCTTTCTCCTTCACCAATTTCAAACTCAACAGCTTGGCCTTCACTTAATGTTTTAAATCCATCAGATTCAATATCACTATAATGAACGAACACATCATCTGACCCTTCACAGGAAATAAAACCATAACCTTTTTTTTCATTGAACCATTTAACAGTTCCATTTTTTGTTTCTGCCATGATACCTCTTGTTTAATTAAAATAGCTTGAAAAGTTTACTAATAATTAGTTTAGCATTCCTACAAATTATAGAAAAATCTATTTTTCCTTATTTATCATGTATATTGATAGAATACTTAATAAACCTCCAATTATAACATTAAGGCCAATAGGTTCATCCAACACCAAATATGCACTTGACATTGCAATAAATGGAACCGAAAATATAAATGTACTAACTTGTATTGGACCTAAACGCTCAGATGCATACATGTAAATTGATGTTCCAATAGACATGGCGTTACATACTATTATAAAATGTAAAATAAAGTTCCAATCTAATAATTTTTCATCAAAAATAAAACGTGAATCAACAAATGGAATGCTAATCACAGTCGTAACTAAATAACATAAAAGAATATATGAAATTGAATCTATGTGCTTTTGGCCTTTAGCCATTAAAATAGTCATAACGCCCCAAATGAATGAACAAAAAACAAAATAAATACTACCAGAAAATGTTAGATGAGCAATACCTGATTCAATAACATTAAGAGTCATCAAACCACCCATTCCACCAATCATTATTGCAATTAATTGCATGGATTTAATTCTTTTAACAATTAATGACATAATAACAAAGGTAATGATTGGATTCGTTGTAGTTACAAAAACACCACCTTTGCCTGCTTGACCATAATCAGTACCCATAAAAAAACATTGATTGTATAAAAAAAATAGTATACTAACAATAATAATATTCAACCATGTGTATTTATTTATGATTTTAATATTTATTGGATGAAAAAACAGAAATGGAAGCATGGTAATAAATCCAATGAAAAATCTTAAAAAAACCAATTCATCATAAGGTAAATAATAATTAACGATCTTAGCACTGCTCCAAGCCATTCCCCACGTAACCATGGCTATAATCATTAATGCATAAATAGTTTGCTTTTTCATTACATCCAGTTAAATAATACTAACAATCATTGCTCCAATACATGCTATCACTACTGCAAACCAATTAGCTAAATTCATCTTTTCTTTTAAAAAGATTGCAGCCATGATTGTAATCAAAATAGTTGATAATTGATTATATATTGCTGCTCTAGCAGCCAATGTATACTTAAATCCTGATAACCAAAAAATAACAGATAAAAAAGTCCCCATAAATGCACCAAGTACCATTTTAGGACTAGAGAACCCTTTAATAAAC
>JAYZCM010000004.1:0-7870 GCA_036338305.1 Fidelibacterota bacterium
CCTATTATTTCAAATGCTAATAAGTTAAAAGAAAAATAAAATAATAATAAATAAACATATTTCATTAGATAATTCCTAAGTTAAATGCTATATGCCATGATTCTTTAATATCACACCTGACATTGCATTAATATCAATTTCGAGTATTCCATCTTCGATTAAATACTGCTCTCCTGATAATAAATTTATTAATGATTCTTTTTTACATGGTAAACTAATTTTGTGACTATTTGTATCATTGTTTAGTAATACTATAATTGAATTATTTTCATCATTTCTTTCATAACCATATACCATTCCTTCTGCAATGAGTGTGTTAATGGAACCAGTTCTCAAACAAGAATATTCTTTACGTAAATGAATTAATTTTTTATAAAATTTTCTTAATGAGCTTTTTTCCAAGTCTTCACCATAATTCCAATCAAATGGACGCCTACAATCTGGATCATGTGCGCCCATCATGCCTACTTCATCACCATACCAAATATGTGGAGTTCCAACATAAGTCATTTGAAATAATACTGCCATCTTTAATCTAGAGATATCTCCATTACAGCTTTCTAAATAACGAAAAGTATCATGGCTATCAATAAGATTCATCATTACTTGCGTAGATTGAGTTGGATATGCCAATAATCCTGGTTTAAGGTCACGATCAAAATCCTTAGCATCACATTGTCTAGTATTAAAAAAACGCATGACTGGATCTTTGAAATAGGCATAATTCATTACCGCATCAAAATAATCATCATTAACCCAATCAATGGCATTACTCCATAATTCTCCAACTAAATAGGCATCTGGTTTAATTGATTTTACTTTTTCTCTAAACAATTTCCAAAACCAAAAAGGAACTTCATTAGGGACATCAAGCCTGAAACCATCAATATCCATATCTGAAATCCAATATTCAGCAACATCTAATACATGATTCACAACTTCCCAATTAGGAGCTGCCAAATTAATGTCCTTCAGGGCATTTTCTGATGGATTTATTTCATTTAAGTCAAAATTTAAATCAGGCATATGTCCAAAACCCCACCAACATCTATAATAATCTGACGGTTTAAAGTTTGTTGTCATGGCAGGATCTGGCATTGGCCATTTAATCCATTCATACCAATCATAATACTTACTTTCCGGCCCTTTTTTCATTGCATCTTGAAATGCCCAAAATGTTTCACCTGTATGGTTAAATGCACAATCAATGATAACACGAATACCTCTTGAATGTGCCTCATCTACAAATTTTCTAAAATCTTCATTAGTACCAAAATGTGGATCAATTTTCATATAATCAACAGCATCATACTTATGATTTGATTTAGCCTCAAATAAAGGGTTAAAATAAATTATGGAAATTCCTAAGTCTTCAAGATAATCAAGTTTTTGTAAGATACCCTCTATGTCTCCACCATAAAAACTATTGTAATCAGGTTGATAGCCATCTTTATCTGGAGAATGGAATTTACTTTTAGTAAGTCCAGAATAATCATTCCAATTTTCTTCAAGATGATAATACTCAGTATATTTTTTTAATAATTTACCTTTATTTGGAGGAATATTCAGCCCTTCATAGTACCACTCAGAAAAATCTGGATCATTTTTTTTATTCCCATTATAAAATCTATCAGGGAATATTTGATAAATAATACCATCCTTAACCCAATCAGGTGTAAAGAACGGTTTTAAATCAGTTTTAGAATAATGAAAAAGATTTTGTTTTTTCATTGTATCTGAAAATTCACCATTCAATAAATACTGCCTTTTTCCTCCATCTTCATAAACAAAACAATAATTAAATTCCTCATTTTCATTTTCTAAAAAAATTATTTTCTGAAAATAATCAAAAGAACCATCTTCTGCAATTTTATTCATCACAATAAGTTTATCATTCTTTAATAAATATATGTTTTCTACATCTCCCTTATGTGATTTTGTTTTAAATTCTATTTTGATTGGTGAAAGTGGATTGATGGTCTCTAAACTTTGCAATGTTGAAAGTCCATAGTTTAAAAATAAGCCATCTTTTTTTTCTATGGTGACTTTTTCAAAATCATCATTAATGATAATAACTGAATTTTTTCCACCAAAACCATCATCAACAAATTCACTGGCATTTTCATCAGAAACCCAATTTATTCCATCTTCTAAAAATTTATAATGATATTCCTTTTGTTTCAATAAAAGTGAAATAGAATAAATACCTTTTTCAACTTCAATCATTCTATTTGATTTTTGGTTCCAATCATTCATGCTCCCAACTAAATATACTTCTTTGACAATATTTTTAGGTTTATATGTAAAACTAACTTTTCGAAGCGCATCTATTTCATTTTTATTCCCAACATAAATAATTGAATTTTTTCCACCATAGCCATCATCAATAAACTCAGCAGCATTTTCATCAACTATCCAATTACCATCTACTACAAATTTATATCCATATTTTCCTTCATCCAATGACAAGACAACTTCATAAATACCATCTATTTCTTCCATTGGAGTCTCCGTTGAAGACCAACCATTAAAGTCACCTGCTAAAAAAACCGTATGTTTTCCACCTGTTAATGGTTGATAAATAAACTTTGTTGCTGCCTTTTTTACATTTGGATCATTTATATCATGTTTAGCATTATTTATCGATTTATTTGTTTCCATTTCAAAATCACCAAAACCAAGCGTTGAACATCCTGAAAATAACGCTAATAAAATAATAATTATATTTTTCATTTAATTTTCGCTTTCATCATTATACCAATATTTAGGCAAAGAATTACTGCCAGATTCAATGACATACAATCTATTATAACCACCATACTCATTGGCAATACAATTAGATACTGCAGGATTTGGCGTTTCCCAATCATCCTCATTTATTTTAAATTTAAATTGCAATTCTGTATCAACTTGAAAAAATGAATTGTCTGAATTTGTAAAAACAATATCATATTGATCATCCGTGATTCTAATAATTTCATCGCACGACTCTTGACACCAGCCATTAAAATTTCCAGCTATAAATAATTCATCTATATTGGGATTAAAATTCCCCTCATCAATTTGAAATGACATGTCTACTGAAAAAGTAACAATGACTTCTACATTATCTTGAGAACCAATAGGTGTTTCAATTGGTGTTTCTGAACATCCAAAAAATACTAGTCCAATTAATAAAATCACATATTTCATTACATTTCCTTTTATCTAACAATTAAAATAGAATTTTTTCCACCGTAACCATCATCTATGACTTCAAGTGCATTAGGATCTTCTATCCATGAATTACGATCAATGACAAATTTATATTCATATCGGCCTACTGAAAGTTGTTTTTTTATGGACCAAATCCCATCACCCGCAATTTTATCCCCATTCTCCCCATCATCATGCATTAAATCAACTTGCATTCCATGTTTCAACCATTCATTATCAGGAAAATTTCCAGCAAGATTCACCTGTCGTGCTGAAGGAGCATCATATTGAAATAAAATTCCTCCCTCTACTTCTTGAGGTGGTGAAAGACGTGTTTTAATAAAATGCAATGAACAACTATTTAAAAACAAAACTAAGAACAATAATAAAATAATACGCGTAATATTCATGTCATTAAAAAGTTACCACGGCTTGTAAGGAAATTCGTTTTTCATCCATTAATGATTTTTCAGATTGACGAATTTTATCACCTAAACCTCCATAAAATGATTTAAGATACTCCGAAAGATTACCAACATCATTCAAATACTCTTGTCTTCCTCTATCATAAAATTCATCTGTAATTAAATTAACAACAATTGGATCTACCCCATATCCAACAGACAACCAAACATCATTAGAAAAATAATATGTTATTTCCGTGTAATTTGAAACAAAAACATCTTTATCATTTTTAAAATCAGTCTTTAATTGTAAAAACGGATCATCATAATATGGGATTCTAGTATCTATCAATAATTTCCATGATTCTGAAATGGCATATTTAAAAATAATAATGTTTTCAATAAATTTTGGTTCATGTGAAATCCCATGATGTGCAAATTTATTTTTTAAAATAGTTTCTAATACTTGACCTCTAAATTTAAAATCATAATGGAAATTTGACTCCCACATAAATCCAGTTTCATATCCTAGAATAGTATATTTTTCATAAGGCACATCAGAATATTCTTGAAACCACCTCCCATTGCCATCAGTCATTTCAAAATATTTATAATAATTAGACCAATCTAAATTTGAGTAAAGTTTATTTTGCCAAAATTGCCCCATAATTTTCCATTTTACATTTCCACGCATGAAATCAAATCCAAAAGTAAATCTATTTCTTGAAAAGTCATCATCTAATTGTAAAGACGTCTCATGATAATTAAAATATATCATTAAAGCAGCAGGAAACTTTATTGACATCCCAGAAAATACATTTTCTCCTTCTAGCCATGTCGATTTACTTTCACCTTCATTTGAATTATTAAAAATTGAATATTCATAAAAGAATTTGAATTGCATATGATTTTCCCAACCCATTCCATTTAAATATTTTATGTACATAATGTCAATTGCTTGATTATCATGACTTTGGAGAATTTCATTGGAAACTGTCATGTAATTATAATCTGATAGCCCAAGAATGAATTTATCATCATTAATTATTGGAGCTGATAATTTCATTCTCATTGCAGATATATCATCGTCATCAATTCCAATCCTATCAGCAAAAAGAATTTGAGTTTTCATTTTCATTGGAAAATTTTTAAAAATCGTATTTGATAATAAATCTGATGTTTCTGCAAAAAAACCTCCTTGACCATACCCAAAATCATAACCATCATAACCAATGTTTCCAACCAAATGAAGTGGATCATCAAAAGTGATTAATCCAAAATTATCAAACGCAGTCACATTAAAATAATCTGCTCTTAACTTTATTAATGTTCGTTTATAATTTAAATGAGTTTTCCACATTTCAGAACCTTCGGTGATATTATTTACATTTAAAAGCGTATAACCTTCTAGATTTGAACTGAATTTGATTTTAATTCCAAAGTTTAAATCATTTTCTGGCTTATTAAGCATAAAACGATTTACTTCATTTTTTAATAATAAATTGTTTGACAAATATCGACCTTGAAAATATACTTTTGGATTGAAACTTGATTTTATTCCATCATTAATTATTTTATTTTTTTTCAATAATTTTCCATCTTCATTAACTTCTATTATTGAATTAGATCCCCCAAAACCATCATCTTCAAAATTTGGATTTTCTTGATCAAAATTCCAAGTGCCATCAACTATAAATTTATATGAATATTTACCAGGATCTAATTTTAAAGTAACCTTCCAAATCCCGTTTTCACCTTGCTGCATTGGAGTCATGGTTTGATTCCAATCATTCATGCTTCCAACCAAAAAAATAGCTTGGGCATTTTTATCTTCATATGAAAACAAAATACCATTCTTTGTCATTTCAACACAAAATGACATTGACAACATAATCATTAATAGCATTTTTTTCATTTAAAACCAGCCTTTAATTATTAATTTTATTTCTTCTCTCATATCGCCAGAAGAAACAAAGCCATCATCATTAACAAGTCCATATTGCCCCCAATAACTTGGCCCATATTGTAAGTATAATTCCGTATTACCACTTACTTTATATTGCATTTCCGTAAAAATACTATGCCTAGATCCTATTCTATCATTAGCAATCATTCCCCTAGTAAAAAATTTCCATTCATCAGTCAAATTAACACTAAGCTCCATGCCTAATATGTGTTTTTCCCAAATTTCTCCAAAATCTTTTATTTTATATTGACCTAATAGTTTTGCCAAATTATTTTCAACCGAAATTTCTGAAAAAACATCATAATGTTTATATGATTGATTTTGCCATTTTTCATCTTTTTTATTTAATGCAATTTTTCCTTTAAAACCATTTATGAATTCTACATAAATCTCAGCAAAAATATTTTGTACTGGATCAACAATGGGCTTGGAAATCAATGAACCTGATAATACAGTAATGGAATCTGCTACCATTTTTTTAGAATAAGAGTAATTAAGAGTTAATGTGATTGCTTTTTGCGGAACTAGATAATAAGAATTTAGCCAAAATCCATGACGATTTGACTGATTATCTCCCATATAATTTCTATATGTATTTCCATATGAAAAAAACCCTGGAGTAAAAAACCAAAATCCTAATTTTGGATCACCTAATCTTAAGCCAATTAATTCAGATTTAATTGCCACGTTAGACTTTAAAAAATCTTCTTTGCCATATTCATCATTCATGCTTGTTATCATTGAATCACTTGGCACTCTACTTGCTGCAAATTCAGTAGAAAAATAATAATTTCCATTATGAATTTTCAAATCATAAGCAATCACTTGATTATAATCATTCATTTTTCCATTTTGATAATTTTTCCTTTGATAAAACAAACCTGCATTTAATTTATTTTCAAAAAATGATTTTCTATATCTAAATAAATGAATATCATCTCCACTTCCTTGAGAAAAATCTGAAAAAACATACGTAATACTTCTATTATTAGGAGCCCAAAAGTCAATGCGTACTCCTTGTCCATTTCCATCATTATTTACTGAGCTAGTATTTAATATCCCGAGCATGGAGCCATCTAACCAATATGGATTACTTTCACGCATGAAAAAAGTAGTATTAAAACCTCTATCTTTTTTTTCATTTCTAAAATTTACATGCCCCTCTGAAAAAATCAGCCGTGGTTGGCCACTCTGGCTATTATCTTGATCTCCATTTAATTTAAAATAAAATGATGCATTATTAATTGGGCTACCATTAAAGCGAGTTTCTAAATAAAAATTGGGATCCCACATATTCCATTTAAATGCATCTGATTCTTTAGTTTTCCCTAATTGACTCTCATAAATCCCTTCCATGTTAAGAGCAAATAATCCTTGAAAACACAATATGATCATTATTTTCTTCAAGATTTTTCACCTAATAATAAACCAATTGAAATTAGATAAGTACTGCCAAGTTTTTGATGAGCCATGACTGCAACATCAAAAATCCAATAATTTGTCTTCAATCCAAATCCACTTGTTAATTTTTCATCATGCATCCCAAGTCGTGCCGCAAAAATATCATAAAACCAAATTTCACTACCAAAATTCCATTTTGACTCATTTTCAGAAAAAGAATAATCTGCTAAAAAGTTTACAGAATTACGCCAATTATAACATATGCCAGTAGCCATCTGACGTTTTAATTGATCTGATTTAGAAATAAACTTAAATTTTGGTTCCAACAAATATTTAACGGAATATCCAAAAAAGAAATTATCAGAAAAATCTACTAATACTCCAAAATCAATGTCAAAATTTGATGGATTTTTTGCTTCTTCATAGTTCATGACTTTTGCTGATTCAAGCTTCAAAGAGCCACCAAAACGAAAAGGAATATTTTTTATTCTAATTATACTTGCTGCAGAAAAATATATTATTTGTTCAGAATAAGCATCTAATAATTTGACTTGCTGAATTCCAATTCCAGTTCTAAAAATAGGGGTAGGAAATGATATGGCCAACATGTCAGTATGTAAATCAGAAATTCCATATAAATTTTGATGAGAACCTGAAAAATGAAATCTATTTATTTTTGCCAATCCTGCGGGGTTAGAAAAAATAGTCGCAGGCTCATTCCCAAGCGCCACAAATGCATTTCCCATTGAAAGAGCTCTTGCACCATTATTTAATGCAATAAAATTTGCATATGAATAAATTGGTAAAAAAAATAATATCAAGATTATTTTTTTCATTTTATGACAACTACTGCTTCTTTATGACTCAATTCGCCTGATTCAGCAACTAAACGTAAAATATAAAT
>JAYZCM010000005.1:0-9681 GCA_036338305.1 Fidelibacterota bacterium
CAAGAAGTAGCCAAGATATTTGAAGGAGCTCAATCAATGGGTCAACATAGTTATACTTGGGATGCATCAGATTTGTCATCTGGAGTATATTATGTTCGTCTTCAATCAGGTAGCATGGTTACTAGTCAAAAAGCTCTACTGGTAAAATAAATAATAGATTAGTATTAGCATGCTTTTCTTATCATGAGATTTAAATGATTAAATTATTTTTAATTTTTATGAATATTTTCAATGTTGCATTATTCTCTGCAGAGTATGATGTAGGTGATGTTGTTGATTTTGATGATCAAGATGAAAGCTTTTCTGTTTGTAATGGTGAGCATTTTGAAAATGATTTTAAATTATCTCAGTTGAATGGTGATTTGAATGGTGGTCATTATTTTGTTAGTTGGTTTGATATCTCTGCTACGTGGTGACCGGCATGTAAAACCCTTGCAGAAGGTCCGGTAGGTACCGTTGAAGATGAATGGAAGGAAAATCAACACGTCGCACTCTTTACATCGCTTTCTGATTTAAATCAACCTTATACTTGTTCTCAATGGGGAAATCTTGGGAATGGATCAGAAGAGCCATTAATCATTCATGATCCAAGTTATAAATTCATTGGGTGGTTTGGGTGTTGTGGTAATTCTGAAGGTTGGCCATCTACAGTTTTCATGGATCAAAACATGGAAGTTTACTATAAAGCAAATTATTTGGGTGCATATGAGATTAATTATACGATTGAGCAGATGTTAGATGATTGTGGAGATGATTGTTATGTTGAACCTCCATTGGCCTTGTTTGCATATGAAACAAATGATTTAGACGTAACATTTTTTGATTTATCAGTTTCTGAAACTTCAAATATTGTTGAATGGAATTGGGATTTTGGTGATGGAACTACTAGTCAAGAGCAAAATCCAACACATTCTTATGGTATTGCTGGTACTTATTATGTTACTTTGGATGTAGTTGATCATTATGGTGCAAATGGAATTCAGTATTGGGAATATATTAATTTGGAAGGAACTTCTTCTTGTGAGGTAGAGCTTGGAGATGTAACAGGTGATGGTGGTATTAATATTTTGGATATTGTACAAATTGCTAATTATGTGATCGGTCTAAGTGAGCCAGAGCATGAATGTGCGGCTGATTATAATCAAGATGGAAATGTTAACATATTGGACATAGTTAATGTTGCAAATCACATAATTGGAAATTAATAAAAAAAAGAATCCTTTTTCCTTTTTCTTTCTTTAAATAATCATTAATCAATTAAATTTCATACTCTTGAAATTATAAATTTTAAATAGAGTGTAAGATATTGATTTATTAATCTAATTAGAATTTTATTCTATTATAGGTTAGAAATTATGCACCCATAGCTCAACTGGATAGAGCGTCTGGCTACGGACCAGGAGGTTTGGGGTTCGAATCCCTATGGGTGTACATTTTTCCATGTTTTGCATGAAACAACATGTAACGAAAGAATCATGTTATTTGCTTTCCGTCGTAAATTTACCTTTGGAGCGTTATGAATTTATATTTAAAGAGAGGTTTTATGTTTACTTTATTAAGAAGTTCTATTTTTATAGTTTGTTTTTTAGCTATTTCTACATCTCAAAACAAAGATGATTTAATTTTTAACAAACAAGATTTTGTTAAAAATAAATTTGAAGAGAATCATGGTAATGGTTGGATATTTAAATGGAATTCTAATGGTACCCCTCATAGAATATATGGTAAATCTATTTCTCAGAATTTTGATGCGAGAGATCCCATTGAAAGTGAATTTTCAGCGAGACGTTTCATTTCCAATAATTTTGATATTTTTAATTTATTTGAAGAGAATTTAGATGCATGGGTTAACGAAAAACATGGCAATTTACGTTATATTATTTTTAATCAAGTATATGAAAATATTCCTGTGTGGAATGCTCGGATAGATTTTCGATATAGACTTAATGGTGATATTGTAATGATTGGCCACGATGCATTTCCTGATTTGGATATCAATCCAGTTCCTACATTAAGTATAAATGATGCATTGTCATATGTGAAAAACCATGTTGATTTTGATGAAAGTTTAGAAGATGAAATAATTGGAACTCCTGAATTATTCATATGGGTAGATAAAACTTTAGAACCCACTTATCATTTAGCATGGCTTGTAGAAACATTGGTTCACTCTAATGATCCTAATGATTTACTTCCAATTCATCGTTGGAAGATATTTGTGGATGCTAATAATGGTGATATTTTAGAACAATTTGATCAAGTTAGGATGGCAACAGTTGAGGGCCAAGTAACGGGAAGTGTAAAAGATGAACCTTATGGAATTGCTACAACTAGAGGGATGCCTCATGTTAAGGTTTCTGTTTCCGGAGTAGGTGATACTTATACGGATGAAAATGGTTTTTATTCAATAGACATTGGAGATTCAGATCGTTCCATGAATGTTAAATTAGAAGGAAGTTATCTTAATGTAAATAATGCAAATGGTGGTGATGCTAGCATTACTAGAACGGTTTCACCTGGATCTATTGAAGATTTTAGTTTTAATGCTTTAAGCTCAATATCTGGTGAACGTGATACTTATTATCATGCTAATTTAATTCATGATCATGTAAAAACCATCCATGAAGGATTAACAGGTGCAGATTATGTCATGCCCGCAGCTGTTAACATTGGTTCTGAAGATTCATATTGGCCATGTAATGCATATTGGGACTATTCTGGAATAAATTTATTTTCAGAAGGTGGTGGTTGTGCTGCAACTGATCAAATGGCGGATGTAATATATCATGAATATGGACATGGTTTACAGCAATTCATATATGATCCGTATACTCCTAATTATAATTCTTCTGGTCTTAGTGAGGGATGTTCAGATTATTGGGGGATGAGTTTGACTAATAGTCCTTGTTTGGGTAATGGGTTTTTTGGACCAGGAACATGCTTGAGAGATGGTGAAAACACTCTTCAGTACCCTGCAAGTTCATGTGGTGGTGGTGTGCACTGCTTAGGACAATATATAATGGGTTCACTTTGGAAAATGAGAGAAAATTTAATTGAGCTTCATGGCCAAGAGAATGGAGTAGAAATTTCAGACAATCTTTTTTATTGGGGGCAGACGGGTCGTCCATCAAATGATCTTGACTATTTGGATGAAATTCTATTGGCCGATGACAATGATGGGAATGTTCAAAATGGAACTCCTAATTACATGCAGATTTGTAATGCTTTTGAAATTCATAACATGAATTGCCCTTATGAAGGTCCTTTTGCAGATTTAGAATTTTCAGCACCATCATTAAATTTTAATTTGTCTTCTGGAGAAATTGGGTATGAAAACATTAATATTTCGAATGTTGGAGAATCGGAATCTATCATGACTTTTAATGCGGGTGTATCTCCTTTTTCTGAAATTGGTGATGGTCCTGATGCTTTTGGTAATTTTTGGTCAGATTCAGATTTAGATTCAGATATTTCATCTGAACAGTGGATTGACATTGAAGGTTTGGGAAATCAATATCCATTTTCAGATAATGATCAAGCTGGTGCTTTTATTGATATAGGATTTGAATTTCCATTTTTAAGTGATAGTTATGATCAGTGTTTCATAAATGCAAATGGTTGGATTGGTTTTGGTGAGGATTCAGATGCATGGGAGAATACTAATATTCCATCTTCTGCTGCTCCAGGGCCTGCAATTTTTGGATTATGGGATGATTTGAATCCCGTAAATGATGATTGTAATTCTTATTGTTCAGGTAATGTTTATTATTATGCTGATGGAGAAAAATTAGTTGTTTGGTTTAATGAAGTAGCTCATTGGTGGACAAATTTTGAAAATAGTTTTTATGATTTTCAAATTGTATTATATCCAGATGGTAAAATTGACATGAATTATAATACTTTGACAGGAAATCATACTGCAACTGTCGGAATACAAGACTTGAATGGAACGTCAGGAATGAAAGTTGCATTTGATCAATCATATCTACATGATGGACTAAGTCTAAGATTTAGCCAAGGCCCTGAGTGGGTTTCTGTTTCTCCATCTACTGGTACTGTTGATGGTGGTGCGTCTGAAACATTGATTGTGGAAGCTAATTCGATGGGTCTTGACGTCGGTACATATGAAGGGTATCTTCGATTGGTAACTAGTGGGGGAAATGCTGGGTTACCTATAAGCATGTTAGTTGGTGAAGATTCTATTTTATATGGGGATATTAATGGAGATGATCAAATTAATGTGCAAGATATTATTTTTCTTATTAATTATATTTTAGATATTGAGTCATTTGATCAAACTCAATTTAATTCTGCAGACATGAATGGAGATGGCATATTAAATATTCAAGATGTAATATTGATTCTTAATGTCATATTGAGATAAATAAAAATTAATCCATGTGTAAAAAAGGAGAGATGTCAATCTCTCCTTTTTTTGTTTCCTAAATGTGATTTTTCTCACAGGTTTTTTTTTAAGTGTAATGTGTCACAAATTCTCATTTTACATTGCCATAATATTAATCAAGCGTAAATGAGGATAATGAAATGACTATGAAAAATAAAAAAATGTTAGAAGAAATCAATCAAGCAGAATATTTGCAAGAAATTTGTAAAATGACACCCAAGATAACTATTGGTACGCAATGCGGTGTAGGGGTTTACCAATTTAGAAATATTGGTTATAGAAATGGAGAATTGATTTTGGAATTTTCTCTTGTCATGGATAAAAAACATACAGATTGTGAAAATATATCATTCAATTTAGGAAACAAATGTATTTTGACAGCTTCTCAATATTTATACGCATATGAATATAATGCTTATGCCTAATTGTAGGCTGATAAATTTATAATGCCCTCTGTCATTTAGGTGCAAAAGAATATAATGGTTTTTAAGGCCTCTCATATGAGAGGCCTTTTTTAATACTAATTATTAGCATGTAGATTATTTTTTGTAAATTATTAGCATAATTATCACAATGGATTATTCTTTATAAAATGACAAATATTTTTTCCATTCAAACTATTGCAACTTTGCAAATGTGGTTATTTGGTTTTTTTAAAATTCCTTTAATATTTTTTTGTAGACCAAGAGTTATTAATATTTCTGACCAATCTCTCGAAGTAAAAATAAAATTAAATCGTAAAACACGTAATCATTTGAAGTCAATGTATTTTGGTGTTTTATCTGTAGGAGCAGATCTTACAGGTGGTTTTTTGGCAATGAAGCACATACAAAATCATGATGCAAATATTGCATTGATTTTTAAAGATTTTCATGCTGATTTTTTAAAAAGAGCTGAAGGTGACGTGCATTTCATCTGTGATGAAGGAGAAAAGTTAAAAGAATTGGTTGACATTGCTTATAAGACAGGCGAAAGACAAAGTCTTCCAATACACATAAAAGCATTTGTTCCATCAATTTCAATGGATTCTGTTGCTACCTTTATTTTAACATTATCTTTAAAAAAGAAATAAAGGAAATAACATGAATATTATTTCCATGAGAATGATTATTCCATTAATTTTAAATTCATTTTTATTTTCTCAAAATTTACATTTAACGTTAATTTCATCTGATCATAAAAAACCAATATATTTAACTTCAATAGAAGGAACATCTGATAGATTATTTATAGTAGAGCAAGCAGGGTTAGTTAAGGTTTTGGAAAATGGGGGTTTAAAACTTTTTCTAAATATAAAAGATAGAGTGCATCAATCCAAGATGCCAGGTGATGAAAGAGGTTTATTAGGTATGGCTTTACATCCTAATTTTTTAATCAATGGTCAATTTTATGTTAAATATGTTGATAGACAAGGTGATTCCATTATTTCATGTTTTAAAAGTGATGAGAATGGAAAGCAAGTAGACCCTTTATCTGAAAAAATAATTTTGAAAGTAAATCAACCTTATTCGAACCATAATGGAGGTCAATTAGCTTTTGGGCCAGATGGCATGTTGTATGTTGGTTTGGGTGATGGAGGGTATGCGGGTGACCCTAAATTAAATGGACAAAATTTAAAAACACTTTTGGGAAAAATATTGCGTTTAAATGTTAATGAAACGGATACTTATTTGATTCCAGAGGATAATCCTTTTATAAATGATGATAATAAAAAAGAGATTTTTTGTTATGGTTTACGTAATCCTTGGAGATTTTCATTTGATAGATATAATGGAGATTTATACATAGGTGATGTTGGGCAAAGTAGTTGGGAAGAAATTAATTATCTTACACATGAAAATGCTTTTGGAAGTAATTTTGGATGGAATGCCATGGAGGGATCATATTGTTATCCAATAGGTGAGGATTGTAATGAAAATAATTTTGTTTTTCCAATTTTTGAATATCCTAATAATGCAAATTATGTTAAAACATTGATTGGTTGGGATCAAAATGATGTTCAAGGGTGCTCAGTAACTGGAGGCTATGTATACAGAGGAAGAATGTTTCCGAAAATTTATGGGCAATATTTTTTTGGAGATTATTGTACTGGAAAAATTTGGAGCATAGAAGTTATCAATGGAAAATTAGTTTCACATAATGAATGGAACTTAAAAGGTATTGAAGAAGATTTATATTTGTCATCGTTCGGTGAAGATGGGCAAGGTGAACTTTACATGGTAAATCATACAGGTAATATTTATAAAGTAACAGGGCTTGAATTACATGATTAAAAAAATATTTTTTATTTTAGTCTTTACTATTTATGCCTGGTGTTGTGACGATGGTTATTTAAATATTGATGGTGATTGTTATTTCAATGGAGATATTGAATTTTTAAAAGAACTAATAGAAAATAGTCAGGGTGGCAAAAGGCCTCCATTCGAAGGCATGTTGCCAATTGATTTGGGTTGGCAACATTGGGAAGATGGAAGACTTGTAGAGTTTTGTTGTTCTACCTCTACTAATACTGAATGTCGGATGACTTATGAACTTTCAGGGTCATTACCTCTTAGCATTAAGAACTTAACTGCAGTCAGAGTGATTTCCATGGCATCAAATAGTTTGACTGGTGCTCTCCCTATTGAAATAGGTAATTTAAAAAAATTAGAAGAACTTTCGTTGGCTTCAAATAAAATGAGTGGTAAAATTCCAAAAGAAATTGGAAAGCTAAGTTCTTTAAGAACTTTATCGTTAAAAGGTAATAATTTTTCAGGTTCTTTGCCATTAGAGATGGAAAATTTGAAAAACATGGAATGGATGTATTTATCTTCTAATAAATTTTCGGGTAAAATTCCATCATCAATTGGTAGTCTATCTAAACTTACATATTTAAATCTTTCAAATAATCAATTTTCAGGAAAAATTCCAATTGAGATTGGAAAGTTAAAAAAACTTCAATATTTAAATTTTTCTCAAAATCAATTTTCGGGTAAAATTCCAAATGAAATTGGAGATTTAAATCTTTTTAGAATTAACTTGGAGTCCAATCAATTAACAGGTGGCATTCCTATGGAGTTAGGGAATCTATTAATGTTAGTTAGTATTAATTTGTCTAATAATTTATTGACTGGTAAAATTCCTAATTCATTAGAAAATTTGGATAAATTGAAAAAAATAGAATTACAGAATAATCAATTAAGTGGTGAGTTTCTAAAGTCATTATCAAAATGGGTTTCATTAGAAGAAATTAATATTTCAAATAATAAAATTAGTGGAACTATTCCCAAAGAATTTGCAGTTTTAGAACAATTGAGATCCATTAATTTAAGTTTTAATTATTTTTTTGGTGAAATTCCCATTGATTTATTGGAAAAGGAAAATTTAGAGATATTGTACCTACATGTTAATAAACTTGAGGGGTATATCTCTAATAGCTATTGTAATAGAGAAAAGTCATTAAAATTTCTTTTTTATGGAAATTTTGTTTGTCCACCATATCCTAATTGCATAAAGTATATAGGAAAGCAAAATTGCACAGATTGATATTTATTTGTATTTTTATTTTTAACATTGTTTTTTCTAATGATGAAGCATATGTACTAATGGTATCTTTTGATGGGTTGAGACATGATTATATTGAAAAAGTTTCAACTCCAAATTTTGATAAGGTTAAAAAAAATGGCGTTTTCTCTGATGGATTGGTTCCAGTTTTTCCTTCATTGACTTTTCCTAATCATTATTCGATTGCTACAGGTTCTTATTCTGGGAAGCATAACATAACGGGAAATTCATTTTATGATAAATTTTATAATGAAAAATATGATTATCGTAACAAGGAAACTGTAAGAAATGCTAAATTCTATAAGTCAGAACCGATTTGGGTGACAGCTGAGAGGCAAGGATTGAAAACTGCTTCTTATTATTGGGTAGGTACAGAAGCGCCAATAAAAGGTTATTCTCCTTCAATTTTTAAATATTATGACGGTTCTGTTTCATTTTCTAGTAGAATAGATTCGGTTATAAGTTGGTTTAAACTTCCTGAAAGCAATAGGCCTAGACTAATAATGTTATATTTTTCTGAACCAGATCATACTGGACATGTAGATGGTGCAAGCCATGTGAACGTTCTTAATAAAGTAGGTGAGATGGATGATCTTTTAGGCTATTTGATGGAAGAGTTGAAAAAACTTGAAATATTTTCAAAATTAAATATTATTTTGTTAAGTGATCATGGTATGGTAGATGTTGATGATGATCATTTGATAATTCTGGATGATTATATTAATGATATTGAAAATTATAATGTATATGGTCAGGGCGCATATGTTCAAATTGATCGTAAAGATCATCAAAAATTTAATCATGACAAACTTCAGGGAGAGATTCATCAAATACCATATTGTAAATATTGGAGTAGTCATAACATTCCAAAAAGATTTCATTTTAATAATGATAATATGGGCGAATTTCTTATTTTGGCAGATGAAGGATGGTTTATTACCATGGAATCGAAATATTTTGAAAAAACTTTATTAGGGAATAAGAAGGGGCTTCCAGTGTCAGGAATGCATGGGTATGATCCTTATCTGTCAAGCATGCATGGTATCTTTTATGCATATGGACCAAAAATAAAAGCAGGATATACAATTTCTAAATTTGAAAATATCCATATTTATCCTCTTATTTGTAGTTTATTAGGTATTGTTGAATATGATAATGAAATTGATGGGCCTGATGGAGACATTAAAATTCTAGAAAATATATTATGGGATTTCGCGAAGTGAATCATTTTTTTTATTCTAATGATATTTTTGATGAATTTATTATGATTAGTGGCGATGAAGCTCATCACGCCATAAAGGTATTACGAAAGAAAGAAGGTGAAATTATATTTGTTGTAGATGGATTAGGAGCGGTGTATGAGACTGTCATTGAGAATGCTACTATTGATAATTGTAAGTTAAAAATAATGAATAAAAAGAAAAATCATCAGAAACCAGATCATTATATTCACATTGCAATTTGTCCTACAAAGAGTCATGATAGATTAGAATGGTTTGTAGAGAAATCTGTAGAGTTAGGCATACAGGAAATTAGTTTTTTAAAAACGCAAAGAACAGAAAGAGATAATGTTAAGATCAATCGGATAGTAAAAAGATCAATTTCATCAATGAAGCAAAGTTTAAAAGCCTATTTACCCATTATAAATGATATGGTTGATTTTAATTATTTTATAAAAAATTGTACTAATAATCATAAATATATAGGTCATTTGAATCATGAGAATACCAAAA
>JAYZCM010000006.1:0-8502 GCA_036338305.1 Fidelibacterota bacterium
TGAATTTTTAAGTTCAAAAAAATATAAATTAATTATTAAACATAATCCATTGAGTGGATTGGAGTATTTAGAGAAAAATGAAATCAATTTAATTATATTAGACATAATGTTGCCTGAAATGGATGGCTTTCAAGTATTACAAAAAATTAGAAATAACCATTCGACTCCTGTTATTATGTTGACAGCAAGAGGAGAAGTAACAGATAGAATAGTGGGCTTAGAATTAGGCGCAGATGATTATTTACCTAAACCATTTGAACCAAGGGAATTATTAGCGAGAATACAATCTATACTTCGAAGAAGTCATTCAGATGCAGCAATTACTGAGCATGTAAAATTTAAAGGGTTAGAAATTGATAAAATAAAGCAGGAAGTTAAGCTGGATAAAGTATATCTTCCACTTTCTACAACTGAATATGATGCGTTATTACTTTTTGTGGAAAATGCTGGTGAAACTTTAGATAGGGAGTTCTTAGTTGAAAATTTAAGAGGAATATCTTGGCAAAGCTATGATCGCTCAGTTGATGTTTTAGTTAGCAGGTTGAGAGGAAAGCTTGGCGAAACTCCAACCAATACTAGATTCATAAAAACCATTCATGGCATAGGTTATAAGTTTATTGGAAAATCTGTTAAATAAATCAATATATAACTTTAAAAAAAGTCTTTTTAAAAGATTAGGATTATTGGTTGTTGTTTTTACAATAACCTTGACTTCTGTTTTATTATATCAATTTGAATTTAATTTTACAACTAAGGATACAATGATTGATACCCATGAATATTATTTTTATTCAGAAATGGTTGGTGATTGGGGTTCGCCGCCAGATACATTGAAAATTATAAAAGAATTAGATAATTTGAAAATGTGGGGTGGAATTTTTAAAAGAAATCAATATGATATTTGTGGCAATTGTGGAGGTTTAGAAGAAGATATTTCTAATTGCACCTTAGATTCTGTTTCATATAATCAATTTCCTGCTGAAAATCAAGGCATAGCTTGTCCGGGTGATGTATATTGGTCAACATTACCAGAAGAGCTTGATATTAATGAGGTTTATACTTGGAGTATAAGTACTGACCTTTCAGAAAAATATGATATTCAAATTTCGCGAGAAGTTTTTTTTGGTGATATTTCTGGATATCCGGTAACCGTAGTAGATGGAGATGAATTTCTTTTTTATTTAATCATTGATTATATAACTCCAGGTGAAGAGCGAAACATAGTTATTGCATTTTTATTAGCATTTATATTTATTTTAGGTTTGTATTTTTTTATTAGGCGCTATTTAAGGCCAGTACAATTAATGAAAAATAGAATTAATGCTTTAGAAGAAGGAGATTTAAAGTCAACAATAAAGATATTAGGGGAAGATGAATTAGCAGATTTATCTAAATCAATTAATAAATTAATTAGACAAGTTGATACATTATTAGAAGATAAACATCAACTTTTATTAGAAGTGAGCCATGAATTACGTTCCCCATTAGCCAGAATGCAATTTCTTATAGAAATGTTGCCAGAACATAAAAATAGTTTAAAATTAAGACAAGAGGTAAATTTTTTAGAGGGTATGATTGATAATTTATTATTATCAGATAGGCTTTCTATGCCCTATTCTAAGTTAGAATTTAAAAAAATAAAAATTACAGATCTTGTTTTCAAAGTACTTGAGCTTTTCCCAATTAAAAAAAATAGAATTGAAATAAAAAATTCATTAATAGAAGAATATCTTTTAATAGATGAAACAAAGTTTATTATTTCCATTAGAAATTTATTAGATAATGCATTGAAATATGGCGGTAATAAAAAAATCCAATTTATAATACAAAAAAATGAAAATATAGAATTTCATGTTAAAGATTTTGGAATTGGTATTTCTAAAGATAAATTAGAAAAAATAATGGAACCATTTTATCAGACAGATCAATCTGTCAGTAATATTGGCTTCGGATTAGGATTGACAATATGTAAAAAGATAATTGAATCTCATAAAGGTAGCTTAAAAATTAATAGTAAAGAAGGTGAAGGTTCGACATTTTCTATTTTTATGCCCATTCCTAAATGATAAATGTTATATGAAATTATAAAGGAAAATTTTATGCAAAAATCAAGTGTAAATAAGGTAATATTAGTAGGCCACATTGGAAATAAGCCAGAAGGTCGATATACGCCAAATGGTGTATCTACAGCAAGCTTTTCATTGGCTACAAATGAATTGTGGATTGGAGGAGACAATGAGAAGCAAGCACGAACTGAATGGCATAATATAGTAGCATGGAATAAATTAGCGGATTTTGCAACAGAATACCTTCAAAAAGGGCAATTAGTTTATGTTGAAGGTCGTATACAATCTAGGACATATAAAGATAAGGAAAATATTAATAGAAGAATTTCTGAAATTATTTCAACTACAATAACACCTTTAGAATGGAAAAATCTAAATGATGAAAAAAAAGAGAATATGAGTTCTGATGATGTTGAAAACAGAAAAAAAAATGAATCGGATGATGAGTCAATGGACGATTTGCCTTTTTAAAAAAAAGCTTGTTTAGTATGTATTTATTTCCATACATTTTCTCAGAAGGAGGTTTCTATTATGAAATTGGTTATTAAATTTTTTGTGTTAAGTATTTTGGCTGGAGGCCTTTTATTTGCGAGATCTGGAGAAGGTAATTCAAGGGTGTCTCAGAAAAAGGTTAAAAATGATTATTATGTAGCTAAGGATGATTCTTTTAATAAAGAGGATAATAAGCTAGATAGAAAGCGTGTTCACAAAAGAAGACGTAAAATAAGGAAACCTATAAAAGGTTTAAGATAAAAAATCTTGAATTTTATTTAAAAAGGCGTCGTATACGACGCCTTTTTTATTATAATTTACATTTATGAAAAAATTAATAATAATAATAATAACATTGTTATTTTCCATTAGTTGTTCTTCAACATGTATGGAATATAGATCGGCAACTACAGCTGCTCGTAGTGAAAAGAATCTTAAAAGGGCTGAAGAATGGGCATTAAAAGCATTAGAATCTTCAGAGTGTAATCCTGAAAATGATGCATTAGCGCCATATTTTCTTGCTACTGAAGTTTATTTAAAACAAAAGAAATATAAAAAAATGGCTGAAATGTTGTCATTAGCTGAAAAACGAAATCCTGATTTACCTTTGGAAAATCCATTTATGCTTGGCAATACACCTGTAACAACTATTAAAGAAGGAGTTTCTGCTTACAGGGAACAAGAATGGATGGCAATATATAATCTTTCTATTGATACAAAAGAAAAACAAAATTTAGAAAAAGCAATTGATTTTATGGAAACGGCAATACTTTTATATCCTGCAAGATTAGAAAGCTATTCTACATTAGCATTTTGGGCAATAGAAAATGAAAATTTAGAAGAAGCAAATAGAAATGTTGAAAGAGGATTAAATATTGATGATAAAAATTCAAATTTTTATCAGCTTAAAGCAGATATAATAATTAAAAATAAGCCGGATTTAAAAAACTTAGAAGAAGCAAAAACATTATATCAGTTAGCCATTCAATATTCTAATGAACCTGGTCCAATAATGAGAAAATTATTAATGATATACATTGAATTAGGTGAAAATGAAACAGCTATAGAATATAGTAATAAATTGTTGAATGAATTTCCAGATGATCCAGATTTATATTATAATGTTGGAGTATTATATCAACGTTTGGCAACAAAAATTTATGATGAAAATTTAGAGGATTTTAATAATACAAATAAAGATTCGGATTCTCACAAAATTATAAATTTATATAAATCATATAAAAAAGCTAGAAAATATTCATATAATGCGAGAGATTTTTATCTTCAAGCTAGTGACTTAGAAATTGAAGAAAGTAATTCTTTAGGGGCATCAAAGGAAATGAAAAAACTGATGAAACAGATTGATGATATTTTTATTGAATCCATAATACAAACAGCCAATGAAGCTGGTGTCGAATTAGAATAATAATCTTATTTAGATTTAGTTTAATTTTTTTCGTTTCAATAAATACTCATTTAGAGCAACATCTAAAGATGTATTTGTAGTTAGTTTAACATAATCAATTTTATTATTTCTGCATTGTGTTTTATAATAATTACAAAATTTTTCCATACTTTTTTTATAATCCTGTTTTATATGCCATGGGTCAGTTATTATTTCATCGTCACTTTCTAAATCTTTAAATCTAGTTCTATTATTATAATTTAGATTTATTTCTTGAGGATCTAAAATATGAAAAATAATTATTTCATGGCCGTTATGTCGAAAATGTTTTAAGCCTGATAAAATTTTATCAGGCTCATCTAGTAAATCCGAAATTAATATAATTAAACCACGTTTTTTAATAAGTTCAGCGGTTTTATGAAGGATGGGAGCTATATGAGTTTTTGCTCCGACTTTAACTTGCTCTAATTTAGATAATATTGCATATAAATGACTTTTTTTTGAACGGGGAGAAATTTGGTAACGAATTTTATTATCAAATAATGTCAGACCAATGGCATCTTGTTGTTTTAACATAAGATATCCAATAGATGCTGCTATTAATTTAGAATAATCAAGTTTACTTATTTTGTCAGATTTATATTTCATTGAAGCACTTTGATCAAAAAGTAAATAAGATTTTAAATTAGTTTCTTCTTCAAATTGTTTAACAAAATATTTATCAGTTTTCCCCCATAATTTCCAATCTATATGTTTAATTTCATCTCCTTGTCCATATGCTCTATGTTCAGAAAATTCTATTGAAAAGCCATGGTATGGGCTTTTATGTAAGCCAACAATAAATCCTTCTACAACAAATTTTGCTTTTAAAAATAAATTATTTAATTGGGATATTGTATCTGGTGATAAAATTTGACTAATTGTTAACATTTATTTATTATCATCGATTAATTTATTTAAAATCTGATCACGACTAACTCCATCTGCTTCAGCATTAAAATTAGGTATTATTCTATGTCGTAAAACTGGATGAATCATAGCTTGTATGTCAGTAATATCAGGCGTAGTTCTGCCATCTAATATTGCTCTTGCTTTAGCTGCTAGTACTAGGTACATACTGGCACGAGGACCTGCGCCCCACTCAAGCCATTTATTTATGTTTTTGCGAGTATTGTTTACAAAATTAACTGCATATTCGATAACATTATCTGAAACGGGGACATATTTAACTAATTTTTGGTATTCAAATAAACTTTGTGCATTTAATGTTTGTTCGATTTTAATATTATTTTCAAATGTAGTTGATTTTACAATTTCTATTTCTTCTTTTATATTTGGATATGTAATAGTAATATTTAACATAAACCTATCAAGTTGAGCTTCTGGTAATGGATATGTCCCTTCTTGTTCAATTGGATTTTGAGTCGCTAAAACAAAAAATGGTTTTTCTAGGGGATAACTTTTTCCTCCTGAAGTAACCTTATGTTCTTGCATTGCCTCTAATAGAGCTGCTTGTGTTTTAGGAGGAGTTCTATTTATTTCATCTGCTAGAACGATATTAGAAAAAATAGGACCTTTAAAAAATTTAAAATTTCTTTTTCCATCTTCATTTTCAATAATTTCTGTTCCAGTTATATCTGAAGGCATGAGATCTGGGGTGAATTGTATTCTATTAAATTGTAAATCCATTGCATTGGAGAGTGTATTTATCAATAATGTTTTGGCTAATCCAGGTACACCTTCAAGTAGGACATGGCCTTGGCATAAAATTGCAATAAAAAGATGCTCTAATACATCTTTTTGACCTATGATGACTTTAGAAATTTCTTCAAAAAGTTTTTCTTTATCTAAATGTAATTTTTCAACTAATTCTATGTTATTCATTTATTACCTCTATATGAAAATAATTATAATGTATATTTTACATCAAAGTTAATGATGATGCATATTAATAATGGTAAATTTAAACTTTAAGTTATAAAGGGTAATATTAGTTTTGAATAAAAAATGTATTAAGGGAATGACGGAATTAGAATTAATTACTTGGTGTAAAAGTCTAGGACAATCTAGTTTTCGTGGTAGGCAATTATATGAGTGGATGTATAGACAAAGAGCGATGTCATTTCAAAAAATGACTAATATTAGCCAGACCTTTCGTGAATATTTAGTATCTAATTGTAGTATTAAAACATTATCAATAGAAAAAACATTACCTTCAAAATTTGATAAATCAGTGAAATTTTTATTTAGGACAGAAGATAATAATTTTATTGAATCTGTTTCCATGATTGATGGTAGTCGGCATACTGTATGTATTTCATCTCAAATTGGATGTGCATTAGATTGTAGTTTTTGTGAAACAGGGAAAATGGGTTTGAAAAGAAATTTAAGTACTGGAGAAATAGTAGATCAATTGTTGATTATTAGAGATTTTATATCAAAACCCATTACAAATGTTGTATTTATGGGTATGGGAGAACCTTTTCATAATTATGAGAATGTAATTAACGCATGTGATATTTTTCATTCTCCATTTGGATGTAATTTGTCTTCTTCAAGAATTACAATTTCAACAGCAGGTATGTTGCCACAAATTAAAAAATTCATTAAAGAAAAAAAGAAATATAAACTTGCGATTTCATTAAATGCTGCCACTAATTTGGTTAGAAATAAAATTATGCCCATAAATAAGAAATGGACTATTGAAGAATTAATTGATGTTGGCAAGGAATACTCTAAATTAAAAAATCGTCAAGTCATGTTTGAATATGTTTTATTGAAAGGAGTTAATGATTCTTTAGATGATGCTAAATATCTATCTGATTTATTAAAGGGAATACCTTGTAAATTAAACATCATCCCATATAATGAAACTGGTGATCATTTTCAACGCCCCGAAGAAGAAAAAATAGATGGTTTTACTAAAATATTATATGATAATAGAGATGAATACAGAATTTTGATTAGATGGAGTAAGGGGCAAGATATTGCAGCAGGTTGTGGACAATTGGCAACACAAAAAACATGAATTACAAACTAATAAAAGAAAAAATATTTTCAATTATTCCTGAAGAACCTTTAGTTGGTATTATATTAGGTTCTGGCTTAGGATTGTTTACTTCATTAATAAAAGAAAAAATATCTATCCCTTATTCTTCTATTCCTGATTTTCCACAAACATCTACAACTGGTCATGCTGGAGAATGGGTTTTTGGATATGTTAATCAGAAACCAATAATAGTTGCGAATGGTAGGTTTCATTATTACGAAGGATTTTCATTAGATCAAGTCACTAGCACCGTATCTACAATTTTTGAATTAGGCTGTAACAATTTAATAATTACAAATGCAGCTGGTTGTTTGAATTTAAAATGGAATATTGGAGAATTTATGTTAATAAAAGGATATTTAGATTATACATTTAGAAATGGTTCTGAATTATCTGAAATAAGATTATTTAATAAAATAAAATTGCAAGAAAATATTATTAAAATAATAAAAGAAAATGAAATAAAATTACATGAAGGTATTTATGCATGGACATTAGGACCTTCTTATGAAACTCATGCTGAAATTCAAGATTTAATTTCAAATGGAATTAGTGCAGTTGGCATGTCAACTGTACCAGAACTAATGATGGCAGAAAAATTAAAAATGAATATAATTGGAATTTCATGCTTAACTAATTATGGAGCAGGTTTATTAAAAAAACCATTAACTCATAAAGAAATATTAAATGTTACAAATCAATCTAAAGATAATTTTTTATTTATTATGAATGAAATATTAAAAACCATATAAATCAATTATTATTCCATATATAAAAAAGTAAAAGAATAATTAATTAAATAAAAGGATAAAACTATGAATAAAGTAATGAATACTAAAATTTGGTTAATAATTATAGCCTTGATGCATACTTGTATGGGTGTATTGATACCAATGTTAGAACATGGTAATACTGATAATTTTGGAATATTTTTATATTTTTTTGTTCTATCTGCTCATCTTTTTTATGTCATCATATTTACTGAAAATCAAACTCAAGATAGATTAGGAGTTGTTTTGTGTGCACCTGTGGTTATCTGGTTTGTTTTGTCAGCCTTTATGAAACTTGAAATGTATGGTTTCCCCATTGCCCCAATGCCAGATGCTTTAATGCCAATTATATTTTGGTCAATGCCAGTAATTTCTGGAATTTATAATTGGAATTCAGATAAGAATTAATAATAATTCATTTTTCCGCCACAAACAAACGGAAAGAAAGTAAAAATGGTTAAAAAAATAAATCTAATAATTGCTTCATTATTTTCAATTATATTGGCTATTGTTGAGGTGATGTTAAATTGGGGTGATTGGCAATATGCTCCTCTATGGATTGTTGATTACATAATTGTAATAATCTTATTATCTGCTGTCTTTGTGTTTAAAGAAAATACTCAAAGGTTAATGTTGTTATTAGGATGGGCTTTTTCTGCAGGTGTGATGTATATGGTTCTTTTTATAAACTTAGAACCTATTCCAACAACTATAGCATCT
>JAYZCM010000007.1:0-13068 GCA_036338305.1 Fidelibacterota bacterium
AATTGGGACTTAGACATGGCAGAATCAAATTCTGGATCTGCTAGTATTCGATCAGGCGTAATTGGTGATTCACAAACATCAGATCTTTCTGTTACTTTAGATGTTACAGCTGATGGAGTAATTGAATTTAATTATAAAGTCTCTGCGGAATACTCTACATCTGGTAATTACTTTTATGATGGTTTGGAATTCTATGTAGATGGCAATTTGGAGGGGCAATATCAAACAAATACAGATGGCTCTTCTCCTTGGACAAATGTCAGTCATTCAGTTTCTGAAGGTGAGCATACTTTTAGATGGTCATTTGTAAAAGATGCTGCTGGAGGTGGAACAGATTGTGTTAATACTGATTGTGCAGATGCAGTATGGATAGATGATATTATTTTTCCTCCTGCTTATATGGAATCAGATATGATTATGGGTGATTTAAATGGGGATACCATTGTAAATATTTTAGATGTAATAATAATGGTAAATATTATTTTAGAAGTAGAAATGCCAAGTGATCAAGCTGATTTGAATGGAGACGGGATAGTTAATATATTGGATGTCGTGCAGGTAATTAATTTAATACTTGGTCCGCGTTTTGATGATGCTAGTGTATTAGAGATTCTTAATGAAGAAAATAAAATTTTGCTTGAAAGTGATGGATATGTTGGAGCAGTTAAAATGATTTTAAATCATGAAAATCATATTTCCATTAATTTGACAAGAGCAGCTTTTGTTGCTGATTATAATACTATGGGTAATAGGACTACTATCTTAATTGTTGCTCCTGAAACTAAACATTTATTTGACTATGAAGGTGACTTTGATATTGTTTATGTAGAAGCTGCTAATTCAAATAGTTTTATTGATGTTACATTGCCAAGTAAGACTAGTTTATCCAAAGCTTATCCAAATCCATTTAATCCTATTACAAATATTAATTATGAATTATCTCAAGAGTCTTACGTTGTGATTGATATTTTTAACATTTCAGGTCAATTAGTTGAGAATTTACTTAATGGAAATAAAAAGCCTGGAAATTATGATGTTCAATGGGATGCATCATTATATCCAAGTGGAATGTATTTTGTTAAGATGAAGGTTGCAGGTGATGTATTTAATCAAAAAGTGATGTTAATGAAATAAAACCCTATTGTGAAATAGTTATTAAGAAAAGGGCTGAACTTCAGCCCTTTTTTATTGTTTAATTTTTAAATATTATTTGTAAAATAATCTTCTTTTCATTGATCCAATATTATTAATTTCACAATTGATTTTATTTCATAACTCATATAATTTAATAAATTGAAATTTTTTACACGTAATAAAAATAAATCGGATCCTGAATCCATTATCTCTAGTTGCTTAAACTCTCTTTATAGTCGTATTTCTGATGATTTCGAGAGAAGGGGGTATCATTGGGATAAATCATGGGGTGTTAAACGGTATGAAAGTATAATTTTATCAAAATTTATTTTAGATCATTCATTTGAATCCATAATGAAAGAAGATATATCTGCAGAAGAAAAATCAACTTATTATTTTTTAAGTGATAAAATTTTTACATCTATATTTGATGAAGAATTTTCTGAAGTAGGCATTAATAGTGAAAACATGAAGGAAAAAAATGAAAAAAAAATCCAAGAGTATTTCTTGGCATATGATGATACTTCTCAAGATGTGGGTCCTTATGACAAAATATACATGTTAATTACTGGTTCAGATTCTCCTGAAAAATTAGAAAAAGAGATTAATAAACAATGTATATGTTTAAAATTTTTAAAATGTAACGATAATTTTTTGCATCTAGTTCCTGAGCATGAAGAAAAACTTAAATTTTTAGAAAATAAAGCTTCAGCTTTTAAGCTTGCAGAAGTCATGTTGCCTCATATGATGCGATCTGCAAGGCATAAGATTAAAGATATGAATGTTAAAAAGCTTAAATCTTTAAGTAAAAAGCTTTTAAAAAAAAGAAAATAAAAAAATACATTTATGTGTTTGCTTACCCTAATCCTTTATTCATTAATGGACCTCTTCGGTTGCCAGTTGTTTGTATTTATTAATCAAGCTTAAATTTAATTGTAATAAAAACTGTTAAAACGATGAAACCAAATAAATTTAAATCTGTAGATAATAAAGTTGATTTTGTTCAATTAGAGCATGAGATACTAGATAAATGGGAAAAAGAGCAGACTTTTGATTGTTTACGAGAGAAAAATTCCAATGGAAAAAAATGGTCATTTTTAGATGGGCCAATAACTGCTAATAATCCAATGGGTGTACATCATGCTTGGGGTAGATCCTTAAAAGATATTTTTCAAAGGTATCATGCAATGCAAGGTTGTGAACTTCGTTATCAAAACGGATTTGATTGCCAAGGTTTATGGGTTGAGGTAGAGGTTGAAAAAGAATTTGGATTTAATACAAAACGTGACATTCAAAAGTTTGGTTTAGAAAAGTTTGTTAATGCTTGTAAGGATAGAGTTAAGAAATTTTCTAAAATTCAAACTGAACAATCCAAACGATTAGGTTATTGGATGGATTGGGAAAATTCATATTTTACTATGTCTGATGAAAATAATTATACAATTTGGGCATTTTTGAAAAAATTATTTAATGAAGGTAAAATATATAAAGGAACTGATGTTGTGCCTTGGTCTGGAAGGTCTGGCACCTCTTATTCTCAGATGGAAATCATTGAAGGGAGAAGGCTTGTTGCTCATACATCCGTATTTGTAAGATTTCCATTGATAGATAAAAAAGATGAATATTTATTGGTATGGACTACAACTCCTTGGACTTTAACATCAAATGTTGCTGCAGCTGTGAATGTTGATTTAGACTATGTTAGAATAAAAGCAACTGATGGATCTATTTATTATTTTGCAGATGAAAATTTAGAATTTCAAAGATTAGAAAAACAGTTTAAAGAAAAAAAACAGTGGATTAAAGAAGTTCCAAAACTTAAAACAATTGCGCAAATTTTTAAAGAAAGAGGCGGTTTCGAGGTTTTAGGAAAAATTAAAGGTTCTGAAATGTTAGGTTGGAGCTACATCGGTCCTTTTGATGAATTAGAAGCACAATCAAATTATGGTGGTTATCCATTTATGGATGATGTGTTAAAAGAGAAAAAAGTAAATGCGATTTCTTGTCATAAAGTCATAGATGGAGGTAAAGATGGTATTGGGAATGATGTTGTAGTTTCTGGAGAAGGTACTGGCATAGTACATATTGCTCCAGGATGTGGCGCAATAGATAAGCAAATTGGTAAGAAAAAAGGATTGGTTTCCATAGCACCTTTAGATGAAGAATCATGTTATGTAGAAGGCTTTGGAGATTTTTATGGAAAATGTGCTACTGATAAATCTACGACGGCATTTGTAATTGATAGCTTGAGAGAGAAAAAATATCTCGTATATGAAGAAAAATATCCTCATGTATATCCTCACTGCTGGCGTTCAGGTGATGAACTGGTCTTTCGCATAGTAGATGAATGGTATATTAATATGGATTGGCGTGACAGAATAAAAAAAATTGTCAATGATATTAATTGGATTCCAAGTTGGGGCAATGAGCGTGAGAATGAATGGCTTGATAATATGGGTGATTGGATGATTTCAAAAAAACGGTTTTGGGGATTAGCTTTACCTATTTGGACCTTTGAAGATGGTAGTTTTTTTGTTGTTGGATCCAAAAATGAATTAGAAGAATTAGCAGTTGAAGGTTTTGAAGAATTTAAGGGTAATAGTCCGCATAGACCTTGGATAGATAAAGTGAAGATTAGGCATCCTGAAACAGGTTTGATAGGGACTAGAATACCTGATGTGGGTAACCCTTGGTTAGATGCAGGTATAGTACCTTACTCTACTCTTCACTATAATTCGGATAAAGATTATTGGAAAAAATGGTTTCCAGCTGATTTTGTTGTAGAGTGTTTTCCTGGTCAATTTAGAAATTGGTTTTATTCACTTTTGGCACTTTCAACTACAATGGAAGATAAGGCTCCTTTTAAAACCCTTCTGGGTCATGCTCTTGTAAAGGATTCAGATGGTAAAGAAATGCATAAATCATGGGGTAATGCTATTTGGTTTGATGATGCTGCAGAAGAAATGGGGGTTGATGTTATGCGTTGGATGTATGCAAGTCAAAATCCTGAGCATAATTTGTTGTTTGGATATGATTTAGCTGATGAAGTTAGAAAGCATATAATAACATTATGGAATACTTATTCATTTTTTATTACATATGCAAATTTAGATTCTTTTAATCCTTTAATTAATTTTGAGAATGAAAAGCTAACAAAATCAGATTTATGGATTAGATCAAAAATGAATGAGTTCATTAAATTTGCGCAAACTCATTATGAATCTTTTCAAGTTTATAAGATAATGGCAGAGGCTACATTATTATTAGATGATATATCTAATTGGTATGTAAGGAGAAATAGGAGACGTTTTTGGAAGTCTGAAAATGATAGAGATAAAAATGCAGCATATTCTACATTATATTCAGTTTTAATGGATTTCATTAAAGTCATGGCCCCAATTATTCCTTTTATTACAGAGAAAATCTATGAGAATTTATCTTCTTTTGATTCAAATTTAGAAAATAGTATTCACTTAGTTGATTTTCCACAACCTGATGAAAATTATATGGATTCAGATTTAATTAATGAAATTGATACTGTAATCAAAATAGTAAGCATGGGACGTTCTGCTAGAAATAAGGCAAATATAAAAATCCGTCAGCCATTAGGTGAGTTAGTAGTACATTCAAATAAAACAATTATAACAATAGTAGAAAATAATAAATTGGAAATTTTAGAGGAGCTTAATATAAAAAATCTTAAAATCATAAGTGATTCTTCTTCTTTAGTGAAGTTTGTAATAAAGCCAAATTTTCAATTATTAGGTAAAAGATTTGGTGATAAGATGAATGATATAAATAAGCTGATTGGTGACTTTGATAAAAAAAATCTTTTAAATAGTTGTAAAGCAAATCAAGCCATTGAACTCGTTGGAGATGAAGAAAAATATGAAATTTTTCCAGAAGAACTTTTAATTCAGGAAGTAGCAGAAGATGGTTTTAGTGTTAATTGTAATAAAGATATAAATTTAGGTGTTTCAATAACAATAACTGATGAATTGATGAAGGAAGGAATGGTTAGAGATCTTATTAGGCAAGTACAAAATTTAAGAAAAGATTCGGGTTTAAAGGTTGAAGATCGAATAGATATAGGTGTTATGGGATCGGATGATTTGCAAGATGCACTTAAATGTCATAAAAAATATTTTATGAATGAAGTGTTAGGTGTAAATCTTAATATGGAAAATAATATTGAGTCACTTACTTTTAATCAGTCTGTGAAAATTAATGGAAAAAATATCATGATTGGTATTTCTCCAACTAGTTAGGAAGGAATGATATGGATGATTCTAGGAAAAAATGGAGTGAAAAAGAATTGCAAGATTTTAAAGATCTTATCATTACAAAGCGTAATAAAATGATGAGTGAATTAGAGGAGGCAAAAAAAAGAGCAGATGATGCACGAAATAATAGTACAAATGCTATTTATTCATCTCATATGGCAGATGGTAGTGCGGATCAGCAAGAAATGGAAAAAAATTATTATTGGATGGATAGAGAAAAAAAATTCATTCAATACTTAAATCGTGCTTTAGATATGATTGATGATGGTTCTTTTGGTATTTGTACTATATGTGGTGAATTAATAAGTAAAGAAAGGTTAGAAGAAGTACCTCATACATCTAATTGCTTTAAATGTAAATCGGCATCATCTTGAAAATACTTAGATTATATATGCCTGTAATATTGATTGTAATTATTGATCAATTTTCAAAATATTGGATTAAAACTAATTTCACCATATTTGAGAGTAAAAATATTATAGGTTCATTTTTAAAATTTAGTTATGTGAATAATCCTGGAATTGCATTTGGCATTGATGTAGGCAATTGGGTTATGTTGATTGTTATTTTGTCTTTTTTTGCAACATTTTTTATTTCATATGTCCATTGGCAAGAAAAAGATAATCATTTCCTTGTCGTGATTGGTTTTTCTTTTATTTTGGGAGGAGCAATAGGGAATTTGATTGATAGAAGCTCAATTTTTTTTGTTGAAAATTATAAGGGCGTTGTTGATTTTATTGATATTGGCTTTGGGTATTATCGTTGGTATACTTTTAATGTCGCTGATTCTGCAGTTACAATTGGCATTGTTTTTTATTTAATACATTCATTGTTTAATGAGAAATTTATTTCGCTTAATGCAAATGACTAATTCATATACATTTTCCGTTGATAAATCACTTTTAAGGTTAGATCAATATTTATCTATGAAATTACCTGATATTTCTCGTTCCAAAATTCAATATCATATAAAAATGGGACAAGTTAAGATTGATGGGAAGTTGGTTAAATCATCATTTATGTTAAAAGGGAATGAGGTGATTGAGTGTTGTTTTAATGATAAGGATATTGATATCTCATTTCAACCAGAAGAGATGGATTTAGATATACTTTATGAAGATGATTATTTAGCTGTAATTAATAAGCCTTCAGGCTTAGTAGTTCATCCAGGCAATGGTAATTATTCAGGTACATTGCTTAATGGCTTATTATCTCATTTTAATAATTTATCTATGATGGGTTCAGCTAGGCCAGGGATTGTCCATAGATTAGATAAAGATACATCAGGAGTGATGTTGATTGCTAAAAAGGATCACATACATGAGGGTTTAAATAGGCAATTTAGAAATCATCGAGTTAAGAAAGAGTATAAAGCATTAGTTTGGGGGAAAATTCTAGAAGATGGTACCATTGATGAAAAAATTACTAGACATCCTAAAGATAGAAAATTATTTTCAGTTTCATCTAGTTCTGGAAGGCAATCTTATACAGACTATAAATTAGATGAATGTTTTCCTCCCATATCAATTGTAGATTTATTTCCTAAGACAGGTAGAACACATCAATTACGAGTTCATCTTAAATTTATTGGGCATCCAATTTTTGGAGATGTAAATTATGGTGGAGGCATGAAAAATGCTAAATCATTCCATGTGAAATATACTCAAATTTTAAATAGATTAGGAAAAGTGATGCCAAGAGTTTCTCTTCATGCAAAAAGCATTAAAATACAACATCCTAAGTTGAAAGAGACAATGGAATTTGTTGCACCACTTCCTCAAGATTTTAACCAAGCAATAAATTTATTAAGAAATGGAAAATGATAGAAATCATATTATTGTTAATTTTTTAGATTATCTTATGAATGTACGTCATTATTCCGAACATACAATTAGGTCATATTCAATTGATTTAGATGATTTTTCGATATTTTGTAAGAATCATGTAGATAAAGAATTTAAAAAAATAAAAAAATCTAATATTCAAGCATATTTAAGATATTTATCAAAGCGAGGTTTAAGTGCAAAAACTGTTGCTAGAAGATTGGCGTCAATTAAATCATTATATAAATTTTTATTAAAAAATAATATTGTAGATACAAATATTGCATTGTCATTAAAAACACCAATAATTCCGAAAAAATTACCTCATTATTTATCATTAGAGGAGGCAAGAAAGATTCTTACTTTGCCTGTAGGCGAGAATGAGGCTGCCATACGTGATAGGTTAGTGCTTGAACTTTTTTATGCTACAGGAGTTCGTATTTCTGAATTAGTCATGATTACATTTAAAGATATTCGTTTTGAAGAAGGTTTTATTAACGTTATGGGAAAAGGTGATAAAGGGCGTTTTGTGATTATTGGCAAGAAAGTTAGAAGAACATTGAAAAAATATATTAAATTATTAGTGGATAGAGATATGTATGGGGAAGATTTGTTTCTTTTTCCCGCTTTAAGGAAAAATAAAAATGGCATTAGGGGGCATATTTCTCAAAGAACAATTTTTAATATTGTGAAAAAATATATGAGAAAAGTTTCTGACGATGAAAAATTAAGTCCACACTCATTGAGACATACATTTGCTACCCATATGCTAAATAATGGTGCAGATATCATTGCAATAAAAGATTTATTAGGACATAGTAGTTTATCTTCCACGCAAGTATATACTCATTTGCAACCATCAAAACTTAAAAAAGTATATAAACAGGCACACCCCTATGGGAAATGAGGAGAATAATGAAAAAATTAGAAAATGATTTTTTAAATTTAGGAATAAATAATTTTTGCAATATAAAGCATAATTTACCTGTTGAGTGTCTTGTTGAAGAGATAGTAAAAAATAATGAAGGTGTAATAGGTCTAAATGGGGCCGTAATGGTAGATACTGGCGCTTATACGGGGAGATCGCCTAATGATAAATTTTTTGTTGATGAATCTTCATCTAATGAAAAATTATGGTGGGGGCCTGTAAATAAAAAAATTGATGAAGATATATTTAATGAACTGTATGATAAAGTCATAAAATATTATAATGATAGCCCGCTTTCTACTTATGTATTTGATGGGTATGCTGGTGCTGATTTAGATTTTCGTTTGAATGTTAGAGTTATTGCAAAAAAAGCATGGCAGGCTCATTTTTGTAATAACATGTTTATTAGGATGAGTAAAAGGATAGAGAATTTTAAATCAGATTTTACCATTATTAATGCTAGTGATGTCATCAATGAAGATTATGCAAAGCATGGCTTAAATTCTGAAACATTTATACTTTTTCATTTGGGAAAGAAAATAGCCATAATTGGTGGTACTGAATATGGCGGTGAGATGAAAAAAGGTATTTTTTCAGTTTTACATTATATATTGCCATTACAGGGTGTATTGTCTATGCACTGTTCTGCTAATATGGATGATTCTACTGGAAATTCTGCATTATTTTTTGGCCTTAGTGGCACTGGAAAGACAACTTTGTCAACAGATCCTAATAGGCCTCTTATTGGTGATGATGAGCATGGCTGGTCAGATAATGGGATATTTAATTTTGAAGGAGGATGCTATGCCAAAGTAATAAGGTTGGATAGGGATGCTGAACCAGATATATATAATGCAATTAGGCATGGTGCATTATTAGAAAATGTAGTTTATGATGAAAATACTAGAGTTATTGATTTTAATGATGGAAGCAAAACAGAAAATACAAGAGTCTCTTACCCCTTGGATCATATAAAAAATTCTATTTTTTCATCAGGAAAACCTAGCATGGGCTCACATCCAACTACTATAATTTTTCTAACTTGCGATGCATATGGTGTTTTGCCACCAATTTCTAAATTATCAGAAGAGCAATCTATGTATCATTTTATTAGTGGATATACAGCAAAGGTTGCAGGCACTGAACGGGGTATCACTGAGCCAAAAGCTACATTTTCACCATGTTTTGGAGGTCCTTTTCTTACTCAGCATCCTTTGGTTTACGCTGAATTATTAAAGAAAAAGATGGCACGACATGGCTCTAAGGTATATTTAGTAAATACTGGTTGGATTGGAGGGTCAGCTTCATCAGGTGCGAAGAGAATAAGCATTCAGAATACACGCGCAATGATAACGGCAATTCTAGATGGTTCAATAGAAAAATCTGAATTTAAAATAGAGCCCGTATTTAATTTATCTTGTCCTTTGAGCTTAAAAGGAGTTGATTCTAGCGTTTTAAACCCTAGGGATGCATGGAACGATGTGATATCCTATGATAAACAAGCTGCAATGTTAGTTGATTTATTTTGTGAAAATTTTAAAAAGTATGGTTCTTCTGTTTCTCATTTAGAAAGTTTTGGCCCAATTAGAAACAAAGAATTAATAATGTAATAAATAATTTTCCATGAAAATTGACATAACTGCAAGGCATTTTACTTTATCTAAGAACTTAAGAGAGGTTATTGATCAAAAAGTTCAAAAGATATTAAAGTTTAATCAAATAATCATAACTTGTCAAATTATTCTCACTAAAGAATCTCACAATGAAAAAGCTGAAATCATTTTACATTTAAAAGGAAAAGATTTTGTTGCTATTCATAGTTCTAAAAGTTTTGAAAAATCAATTAATATGGTTGTTGATAAAATTATTTCTCAACTAAAGAAGCAGCATGACAAATTAATTAAGCATTGAAATATGAAAGCTATCATTCCCGTTGCAGGCCATGGTACTAGATTAGAGCCGCATACACTATCATTGCAAAAATGTTTATTTCCTGTAGCGGGCAGGCCTGTTCTTCAACATATAATAGATAAATTAATTAATGCTAACATTACTGATATTACATTAATCATAGGTCATTTGGGGGAGCAAGTAAGAGATTTTTGTAAAATCTTCGATAATGTAAATTTTTCTTTTATTGAGCAAACAGAGCGTTTAGGCCTGGGGCATGCAGTTCAATTAGGATTAGAGCCTATTAATGATCCTGTTCTTATTGTCTTAGGTGATTCAATACTAGAATTAGATTATTTTAAATTCATTTCCTCAATTACTTCTAATCTTGGTGTAAAAAAAGTTCCAGATCCTGAAAGGTTTGGAATAGTTGAGCTATCCAATGATGAAGTTATTAGTGTTATTGAAAAACCAACTCACCCTATAAGTGATTTGGCTTTAATTGGGATTTATTTTATTACTTCTCAAAATGATCTTTATAATGGGATTAAGCATTTAATAGATCATTCCATTACAACTAATAATGAATATCAATTAACAGATGCATTTTCTATAATGATTAATAATAACCATAAGTTTACTGCTTTTGAAATTGATAATTGCTTAGATTGTGGAATACCGGAGACAGTATTTGCTACAAATAAAAAAATACTTTCTAGGGGGAATTTGAATTCAATTGACTCTTCTGCTGTCATTGAGAATTCTAAACTTGAATATTGTTCAATTTCTAAAGATTGTGTAATTATTAATTCTATTTTACATAATGTCATAATGCTTCCTGGTGGTAGGGTTATTAATCAGAAAATAGAAGATAAAATTGTAGGTTTAAACCAAATAATTGATAATTAATGATATGATGAAATATTTTTATTTAACAATGATTGTTATCATGAATATTCTTTTCACACAAAGTATAATGATAAAGCCTCAGTTAATGTATTCTCATGAGTCTGATAGCGAACAGATTATTGGTCAGGATAAGCCCCTTGATGATTTTGAGCTATTATTGGTTAGTGAATATTCTAATAATAAATTTTATTTCTTATCACATATGGGATATCATCTACTAAATGGTTCTGTTGATGATTTATCTGACTTTTCGAAAAGGCAAGGTCTGCAACATATTGAAAATTCTCCAGGATTAGGGCGTGATCAGCGTAATTATTACATAAGTGACATGAAAGTTAATTTTGGTGATTCAGTGTTAGTGTTTTATCTTAATAAATGGGAAAAACAGTGGGGGGCAGGTAATAGTTCTTTAATATTATCAGATAACATCCCAAGTTTTTTTCATTTTGGTTTTAAATGGGCAATAGATCCAAGCTTAAAATTTGAATATTTCCATGGGAGTTTCAAAAGTAAAATTCGTAATGAGAGCTTGGTGGGTTATTATGATGAGTCTGAAAATTTTAAATTTGATATTAATCGTAATATAGTTGGTCATCGATTAGATTGGATAGTTAATGATAAGCTTATATTGTCAGGAAGTGAACTAGTAGTTTATGGTAATCGAATGCTCGAAATGACCTATTTACTTCCTTTCGTACCATTTTTTCCATTACAGGGCTATGTTGGTGAGATTGATAATGTTTTATTAGCTGGTGAATTCGAATATTTAATAAGTAAGGATTTTAAACTATACGGAACTTTGTTGATTGATGAGTGGACGCCTCCTAATACATTTAATGATGATAATCATAATTGGTTTGGTTGGCAATTAGGTGGAAGAAAGGGGGATGTATTATTGTCAAATGATATTTTTAACATAGAATTTAATTGGACAGATCATCGAATTTATCGCCATAAATTTAATATTAATGATTATTACTCTTACCGACACTCTGCGGGGTTTTGGGCTGGACCACATGCTCAAGAAATATATATTGAGTATGTATTTAACATGGCTAATAGTCAGGTTGAGTTGATGTATTCTGATGCTAAACGTGGTGAATTAACTGATGCAATGTTAGAAGAGCAATATTGTTGGCCAAATGATTGTTCGTCAGATGTTATTAGTACATATCAAAGGTTTGATGGGCCTGTTGAAACTAAAAAAATAATTAAGTTATCCTTACATAAAAAAATAAAAGCTAATATTAGCACAAGCATAAGCTTTTCTCATGTAGATTGGAATAACTCTGGAGCAAAATTTATTTCTGAATCTAGTAGCTTAATTATTTTAGAAAAAAATAATATTATTAAAAATTCATTAGATTATAAAATCACTTATTCTTTTTAGTGTTCTAGGATTGCAAATTTTTGCCAAAATCTAACAGCTTTAGCCCAAGTTTCAGATGAATAGAAGCCTTTGGTGCCTCCTTTTAATTGCAATTGATTTCTCATCATTGTCGTTGGGCCCATTGGCATATTTTTTACATCTTGTGGTATTGCATGGAATGAAATTAATTCCCATTCATATGCAGTTGTTTCTTCATTAGTTTCAGATAAAACATCATTTCTATATAAAATTAATTCAACTGATCCAATCTTAAGAGGTGTTCCATTTAAAGCTCTTATTTGAATGTATGGTTCTTCTTCAGGTCTCCTTGAAATCATTTTTGCCTTAAGTTGACTTTGATTATCTATTCTTACATACGGGCATGTGAAATGATTATTCAAATCTTTGTCAAGTATTGCTATGTTTACACCTTCTCTGTATCCTTCTTTATAAGAACCTTCGGATAAACAATTCTCTCCAAGAGTGGCAATTTGTTCAAAAGTTAGTGTTTTTGAGTATGTTTTTCCACTATTTTTAATTTGCCTTTTAACAAATCTATTTACACCAACCCTAGTAATAATTTTTTTCATGATGTGTATTCTTTCTATATGTTGATAGTGTAATTTACTTTAATAAAATAAGGCGATTTTTATGGAAAAAATTAATAGTTCTCAAAGAAGTTATCTGAAAAGTCAAGCACATCATTTGAATCCTGTAGTTATAATTGGAAAG
>JAYZCM010000008.1:0-10946 GCA_036338305.1 Fidelibacterota bacterium
CATGACATCAATGGACGTCTCGTAGCTGAACTGGTAAATGGCCATGTGTTAGCAGGAACCCATCCTGTATCATGGGATGCTGGTAATTTATCTAGTGGTTTATACCTAATAAAGATGCTAGCAAATGAAGAGCATGTTGCAATGCAGAAAATAATGCTCATTAAATAATGTAAAAGATAATTTATTTAAGAAAAAGCCTCAGAAATACTGAGGCTTTTTCATTAGAATAAAATTTATAAAAAAATATTATTTGATTTAAATTTCATGGTGGATTTAAAAAACAAACTTGCTCAAATACCCAAATCTCCAGGAGTATATTTTTTTATGGATAAGAAGTCCAATATAATATATATTGGAAAGGCAAAGATTCTTCGCAATAGAGTTCGTTCCTATTTTAATAAAATTGCATCTCAAGATTCAAAAACACAGGTTATGGTGAAAAATATTATTGATATTGAATGGTTAGTAACAGCTAATGAAGTTGAAGCTTTATTGACTGAATCAAATTTAATCAAGGAACATAAACCTCGTTATAATGTATTTTTGAAAGATGATAAGACATTTCCTTATGTTAGAATTACTAATGAGCCATATCCTCGAGTTGAAATTATTCGTCAGAAAAATTTAACCAAAGATGATAATGATTATTTTGGTCCTTATACTGATGCAGGGCGTTTGCGTGAAATATTAAGGGTGATTCATAAGATTTTCCCTCTTAGAACATGTGATTATTACATAGATGATGATCTCATTAATGAAAGTAAGGTAGGTGTATGTTTGGATTATCACATAAAAAGGTGTGATGGTCCATGTGAAGGGTTTGTTTCTGAAAATGATTATAATACCATGATTCTTCAGATAAAACGTTTTTTAAAGGGCCATAATGGTGAAATAAAAGAATATCTTGCCAATCAGATGGACCAGTCTAGTAATGAAAAGAGATATGAAGATGCTGCTAGATATCGTGATCAATTAGCTATTGTAACTGAATTTGCCAAGAAACAAAAAAAAATAAGTCAAGATTTTAAAGATAGAGATGTTCTTGTCATGGCTTCTGAAAATAGTTATGGAGTTGGACTTATTTTAAGAATTAGAAATGGACACATTTTAGGTAGAGAAAAATTCTATTTAAAGGTACATGATCCAGAGAGTAATGCAGATAATTTAGCACAATTTTTCCTTCAATATTATTCATCAACAATGGATATTCCTGATGAGATACTAATTGAATGTTTATTTGATGAAATACCAGAATATATAAAATGGCTTTCTAGCATGCATGGTAAAAAAGTAAAAATTATCATTCCTGAAAGAGGTGAAAAAAAGAAATTACTAGATGTTTCAAAACGTAATGCTGAGCTACTCTTGGGTGAATTACGTCTTAAACAGTTAAAACGAAAAGAATTACTTACAAAACCCGTTTTGCAGTTACAAGAAGATCTTGGAATGGATATTCCTCCAAGGAGAATTGAAGCATTTGATAACTCAAACATTCAAGGGAGTAGTCCAGTTGCAGGAATGGTATGTTTCATGGATGGTAAACCTCTCAAGTCAGAATATAGAAAATTTCATATAAAATCAGTAGATGGAATAGATGATTTTGCATCCATGCATGAAGTTATTAATCGACGTTATAAGCGCCAATTAAATGAAAATAAACCTTTACCTGATCTTATCTTGGTAGATGGTGGTAAAGGGCAGTTATCCGCAGCAAAATCTGCTTTAGATGCATTAGGCTTAGGATATGTATCCGTAATAGGATTGGCAAAACGATTGGAAGAAGTATTTAAACCAGGCATGCATGCGCCACAGAATATAGCCAAAACATCTGCAGGATTACATCTTTTAAGAAGGATTCGAGATGAAGTGCATCGCCATGCAATTACTTTTCATAGACAAATTCGTAATAAAGGCATGACAAAGAGTGTATTTGAAAATATCTCTGGCATGGGAGAGAAAAGAATAAAAAAACTTTGGAAAAGTTTCTTTTCATTGAAAGAACTTCAAGAGGTAGATGTTAAGGAAATAATGTTAAGGACAGGGTTTTCGAGGAAAATATGTGATGAAATTAAGGCATGTTCCATGCGATTGAAGAATTAGGAAAACTTTTTTCCTAAAATTTGAATCATTTCATTATGGATATGATTATTAGTAGCTAAAATTCTTTTACCAGAAAATGGCATGGGGGAGCCGTCCCAATCAGTTACTTTTCCACCTGCTTCTTCAGCAATGAGTGCTCCTGCACATACATCCCAAGGTTTTAGCTCAAGTTCCCAAAATCCTTCAAATCTCCCCATGGCAACAAAGCACAAATCAAGTGCTGCTGCACCTAATCTACGTACACCTTGAGTTTTTCCGTAGAGTTCTTTGAAGAGTAAAAAATTTCTCTCCCATAATTTATCATGAATGTAAGGAAAACCTGTTACTAATAGGCTTTTACTTAAAGTATTGGTTGAGGTTGTTTTGATTTGTTTTTTGTTTAAAAAAGAACCATTATTTTTAATTGCCCAGAAGCATTTATCTGCAGCAGGGTTATATACGACTCCCATAATGGTTTCGTCATTTTTTTGTAATCCTATTGAAACGGCAAAGATAGGAAGTTCATGTACAAAGTTTGTAGTTCCATCTAGCGGATCTATGACCCAGCGATAATTGGAAATTTTATTATTTGAAGCACTCTCCTCCGTAAAAATTTCATGGTTTGGATAGTTGGAATTTATTTGATCAACGATGAATTTTTCTGATTCCATGTCGGCAATGGTTACAAGGTCAATGCCGGTAGTTTTACTTTCTACTGATGATAAATTACCAAAATGGTTTAATAATATTTTACCAGCTAAAATCGCAGTTTTCTTGGCAAAATCAAGAAAATGTTCATGGTTATCCATAAATTTAAATTTTAGATGTATCTAGAGTTTTGTTTCTAGTACGGTCTTTTTTACGGCATCTAGAGTACGATCTAGCATTTCTTTTTCATGTGGGAGTAGGTCAAATTCAAGTATTTTTTCTATGCCACCAGCCCCAATTACGGTTGGTACTCCAATGAAATACCCATCTACTCCAAACTCACCTTCACATAATGCTGCTGATGGAATCACTCGTTTTTTATCTTTTAGATATGCTTCAGCCATTTCAATTGCTGAAGCTGCAGGAGCATAATAGGCAGATCCATTACCAAATAGTTTAACAATTTCACCTCCAGCAAAGCGAACTCTTTCAACGATTGCATCTAATTTATCTTTTGAAATTATTTCCTCTGCAGGGATTCCTCCAATGGTAGCTAATCTTGTAATCGGTACCATTGTGTCTCCATGTCCACCCAATACCATGCAATTTACGTCTTCTGCAGAGTATCCTGTTTCCATGGCTAAAAAAGCACGAAAACGGCCACTATCCAATGCGCCAGCCATTCCAATGACTTTATTTTTTGAAAAGCCTGATACTTTATAAAATGAATAAACAATGGCATCGAGTGGATTAGAAACAACAATTACAAAAGCGTTCGGAGCATGTTTTTTAACATTATTAGCAACATCTGTAATGATTTTAATGTTGATTTCCAAAAGATCTTCTCTATTCATACCTGGTTTTCTGGGTACTCCAGCAGTGATGATTACAACATCAGAATCTTTTAATGACTTAGGGTCACTACTTCCTATTATATTTGCATCATATCCATCATGAGGTCGGAGTTGCATGATATCCAGAGATTTTCCCTTTGTCATGCCTTCTGCTTGAGGAATGTCATAAATAACAACATCACCAAGTTCTTTTTGAGTGGCTAGAAGTGCAAGATTACCGCCAATTTGCCCTCCTCCTATCAAGGCTATTTTTTTTCGGGCCATTCTATGTCCTTTCGATTTGAAGATCCATCGAGTTATCGTTTTTCAATTGGAATGAAGTCTCTCTGAGTTTTTCCCGTATATATTTGTCTCGGTCTATAAATTCTTGGTTTATCGTCATCTCTCATTTCTTTCCATTGAGAAATCCATCCTGGTAGGCGTCCAAGTGCAAACATTACAGTGAACATTCTAGTAGGTATTCCGAGCGCTCTATACATGATGCCTGAATAAAAATCAACATTGGGATATAGTTTCCTTGCAACAAAAAAGTCATCTTTTAGAGCTACTTGTTCAAGTTCTTTTGCAATTTGTAATAGAGGGTCATCTATGCCCATTTTAGATAATAAATTATGGGCAGATTTTTTAAGAATCTTTGCTCTTGGATCAATGTTTTTATATACGCGATGTCCAAAACCCATGAGTTTAAAATTAGATTTTTTATCTTTTGCCATATCTACATACTTTTGATAGTCATCACCATCAGCATGAATCATTTTAAGCATTTCAATTACACGTTGGTTTGCTCCACCATGTAGTGCTCCCCATAATGCACCAATGCCAGCGGCTATTGAAATGAATAGGTTTGCTCTACTACTACCAACCATTCTTACGGTGGATGTTGAGCAGTTTTGCTCATGGTCTGCATGGAGTATTAATAGAAGACGCATGGCGTCTGCCATGGCAGGGTCGATTTTGTATGGTTCTGATGGCACGGCAAACATCATGTGTAGAAAATTTTCTTCAAAGCCTAAATCATTTTTTGGATATATGAGAGGTTGACCAATTGATTTCTTGTATGCAAATGCAGCTAATGTCTTTACTTTTGCCAATAGACGAACAATGTTAAGCTGAATGTCTCCATCAACTCGTGCTGGGTAAAATGTTGACAATGATGCAACTGTTGAAGATAATACTCCCATTGGATGAGCGTTCATTGGATATCCATCGAAAAAACGTTTCATGTCTTCATGGATCAATGTATGATATGTCAAATCATTATTGAATTTATTCAATTCTTTTTGATTTGGTAATTCTCCATTCAATAAAAGATAAATAACCTCAACAAAACTTGAATTCTCAGCTAATTGTTCTATTGGATAGCCACGATACCTTAAAATACCTTTTTCACCATCAATGTACGTTATGTCACTAGAACAAGAACCTGTATTTGCATAAGAGGGATCGTATGTTATGTGGTTGGTAGTGGATCTTAATTTTGTAATGTTGATTCCATTTTCATTTTCGCTACCTTGTATAATTGGCAGTTCAATGGTTTTGTCATCTAGTATGAGTTTTGCTGATTTCATTATGTGTGGAGTCCTAATATAAATATTCTAGTCTTAAATTAATTCTAAATTTAAATAGATTGACTTATTCGATAATATGGTTTTTAATGGGTTGGTGATTTTTTTTAATATTTTTTCTCTAATTAATTTTATGACTTATCTTTAATTTATGCATATGAGAAAAACAAAAATAATTGCAACATTAGGACCTGCAACATTTAATAAAAATAAAATTAAAAAATTAATTCTAGCTGGAGTTAACGTATTTAGAATAAATATGTCCCATGAGATTAAGAGTGTATTATTAAAAAATATTGTACACTTGATCCGTGAAGAATCCAAGAAAAATAATCATTCCGTTGCCATTTTATTTGATTTGTGTGGTCCTAAAATTAGAGTAGGCAGATTTCATGGAAAAAAATCATTATCAATTACAAAAGGGAAAAAATATTCTTTAGGTCATAAAAGATGTAACATCCCCTTAAATATTCCTTTGAAGTTTTCTTCAAAGATAAATACTGGACACATTAAAATTAATGATGGTGAATTTTCATTTGAAATATTGAGTTGCAAAAATAATAGAATTAGTGTGTTGGCTGAAAATTCTGGAAGTATTATTACAGGAAAAGGAATAAATTTTCCTGGAGTATCCTTGGATTTGCCTCCTGTTACTGAAAAGGACGTAAAAGACATAGAGCTTGCAATTAAGCTAGGCATTGATTGGATTGCCATGTCTTTTGTAAGATCTGCTGAAGATTGCAATATGATTCAGGATGTATTGGAGTCCCATGGGTCAAAAATTCCAGTAATTGCAAAAATTGAAAAACCAGAAGCCATAAAGGATCTTAATAAGATCATAATGAAGTTTGATGGGATTCTAGTTGCTAGAGGTGATTTGGGAGTTGAAATGTCTTTGCATGAGCTGCCCATATTGCAGAAAAAAATTGTCAATGAATGTTTAAAAAGACAAAAACCTGTTATCATTGCCACTCAAATGATGGAATCAATGATAAAAAATTCAACACCTACTCGGGCGGAAGTAAATGACATTGCAAATGCAATTTATGATGGAGCGGATGCCGTCATGCTTTCCGGTGAGACAGCGGTTGGAAAATTTCCCATTGATTCAGTACAGATGATGGCAGACATTGCCAACTCCGTTGAAAGAGATATTGATCTTAAGAATTTCAATAGATACATTGGAAAAGATGCCACTTTTAAAAATAATCATAGAAGTTCAATCTGTCATGCCGCCATGAATTTGGCAGATGATCTTTCACTAGATACAATTGTCATAATGACCGAGAGTGGAAAAATGGCAATGCAAATGGCTCAATATCGTCCCCAGGCACGCATTTTTGCTTTGTGTTCTCAGAAAAGAGTATTACAATTTTTATCTCTCATTTGGGGCATTCATTCTGAATTGATTGATTCTTTCATTGACACTGATGACATGTTTGATTTTTCATCAAAATTATTGATGGAAAGAGGATATTTGAAAGAAGGTGAAAAATACATTATTACAGCAGGTGCTCCCATAGGGGTAACTGGTAGTACAAACATGTTAAAAATTCATAAAGCCAAATGATTGAATTAAAAAAAAACAATCTAAACTTTGTCTCTTCTATTAATTTGTATTAAATTTAGAACTCATATAAGGAGGAAACGTGTTTTTAAAATATTTACCAATTTTTGCATTTTCTTTTTTACTGTCTCAAGACGTAGCTGGCAGTTATCAACTATATGGTTTATACATCATTCATCAAAATGTAGCACGTTATGATGCTACCATTAATGTCTCTGATAAACATAGCCTTGGGGTAACGTTGCCTATTTCTCAGATTAATGCGGGTGAAGTGTATAAGACTACATATCAAGGTCCCTACGGGCATTTATATGCTCAATTGCTCAATGTCATATTAAATATAAATTTTAATGAGGATGGCTCTGCCGAAATTACTGAAGGCAGTTATTATCCTACGGAAGAATTGAATGAGGATTGTATCTCAGCCATATCTATACTTCCCATTACTGATAACCTTTTGTATTCTTCTGATTTGAATGCTGGATTGACCATTCCGTCGTCAAACATTTTAGGTTATGTACCTAATGAAAATCCAACTGAAGGAGTCGCTGAAAATGGAATTCCAATTGGTTATGATGAACCTTTATTATATGGCGGAGAAATAGCTGGAAGTGCATCATTGTCCCAATCATCAGTATTTGACTATTTCCCTTCAACTCCTGTTCAGCCAACATTATGTGATGATGCTGGAAATTGTTTTGACGTAAAGCTTTCTGATGGTACCATTGTTAGTGGTGGTCAGCCACTTCCAGGTTATGCAGGTGGTTATGCCATGAAAGGTAATTTGGCATCAATTGCTCCTAATGAAAATGATTGTGCAGATTTATACATGGAATGGCATGCCATAGATGGCGCCATTTCACAAAGTGGATTGGGTGATGTCATTGGTGAAGATGAAGATGGAGATGGTACGGATTTTGATGGGCTTGGTTCCAAGGAAACATTAACTGCAACGTATTTAAATCCTTCTTGTGGATATGATTATCCTATTTTTGGAGATGTATCTTCCATGTTGTCTGATGCTGGCTTAGATAATTGCTTCGATCGTTTGGATAGTGCCGTTGAAGGCTATGTAATGGATCCTTCGCTATCTACTTGGGGTAATTTTGTAACTTTTAATTCCTTAAGCAACATATCAGTTGATGATAGTGGTCAGGATTATGATGGCTCCAATGGAAGAATAATTTTTCAATTTGATCCCATGTGCATCCAGAATGTCAATGTAAGACACATAATGCTTGAATTTGTAGATGTAGGGGATGGGCCTAGCTGTCTTGATGATGGTTGCATGGATCCAGAGGCTTATAATTGTGAATCCAGCTTGAATGGTGATTATGTTACGGAGCTTGGTGGTATTCCATATGATAATAGTTGTGTAGATTGTAGTAGTGATGGCATATGTGATGGTTATTATGGTTCTTCTACTGAATGTTATTATAATCAAGCACCTGCTGCTTCAGAAATCACTTTTACCATTGATGCTAGTTCCATATCCTTGGATTGGTCTCAATTTACGCCACCTGCTTTGTCATCAGTTGTTGATTATAGAGTGGTTCGTTGTACGGGTGATAATTGTGCCCCTCCCAATAATGTTACGGGAATGAATTTTACGGATGTATTTGAGTATGATGAGGAATCTGATCTTAAATATGTCATTTCAGTAAATTATGAAAACAATCCATACTGGGGTTGGGCAAATGGTGAGGCTGCTTATCCTTTTGGTGGTTGTGGAGCATTAGGTGACATGAATGGTGATGGGGGTTGGAATGTATTGGACATTGTTGCTTTGGCTAATTGCGTACTTGGAAGTAATTGTGGGGATATTGATAATGGTTGTGCTGGTGACATGAATGGTGATGGAGGATGGAATGTTTTAGATATCGTAGGTTTGGCTAATTGCGTACTTGCTAGTAATTGTTCTGATTTATGATTATTTAATATTAATATAAATAAAAAAGGCCAATAATTTTATTGGCCTTTTTTATAACATTAAAATTATTAGAATTTTAATTCATTTTTAACAATTTGTGATAAACTAAAATATTCATTACAGGAAAATTTAAAATTTTTGTGTTCATAATCTCCATGCTCATTAATTACATAATGCGATGAATAATTTTCTTTTTTTAATATAATATCTTTTAATGCATGAATAAAATGATCCACATCTGAAATGGTATTATATATTCCAAAACTTACGCGAACCATTCCCATCCAAGGTTCAGTATTAAAGTTTTTTACATTTTTTGCTTTAGCTTCATAAATTTGAATTTTATGGGTTAATTCTAACATTTTTTCTACATAAGGATGAGCACAGAAGCATTCATTTCTAACTGCTATGTTAAAATAATCATTTAATATGGCAGCTACAAAACCATGGTTTAATTGTTTTATATTAAATGAAATGGTTCCAGCCCTTGGGCAAGATTCTGTACGACCATAAATTTCTATTTCAGGTATTTTAAGCATTTCACTCATACAATAGTGAGTTAATTCAGTATCATCTTTTAAAACATTTTCCATACCTATTTTATCCAAAACATCTATGGCAGTTCCAAGAGTAATAGATCCTAAAATATTAGGTGTACCAGCTTCTTCTCTATCAGGGAAATTTGTTGTAACATAATAACTTTCTGGAAAAACTCTATCTACCATGCCACCTCCAACTTCTTCAGGCTCAATTTTTCCGATTAAATCTTTTCTAGCAATTACAACACCAGGAGAGCCTGGTGCATATGTTTTATGACCAGAAAAAATAAGTGCATCTATATCCATTTCTGGATCGTCATGGCCACTCATGGATATTGGAACATGGGCTGCCATTTGGGCTGCATCAACAACTATATATGCACCATAGTGATGTGCTAATTTGGCAACTTCATTTATAGGGTTAATAATGCCAGTAACATTACTAATCCCAGTTATTGAAACATAGTTGACTCTACCTTCGTATTCTCTAAGATAATGTTCTAGCAAATCCATATCTACACATCCCATTTTAGATTCATGTGTATCAACCGGGATGTGAATTACATGGCCACCATGTTTACGATGAGGCAAATCATTAGAATGATGTTCCATTATGGATACAAGAACTATGTCTTTTTTAGGTTGAAGATTATTAAAAATTCGTGCAATTCTATTCATTCCAGATGTTGTTCCACTGCCTGTAAAAAAACAAGTATAATGTTCAGGATGTGCATTGACAAATTCTAACATTCTTTCATGTACCCATTTATATGTTTTAGTTGCAATTTTTGCGCTAAAATGCATTAAAGAATGTGTATTTGAATAATGTTTTAAAAATTTTTCTGATGTTCTATGAGCAATGCCCATCATTAATGTAGATGCTGTAGAATCTAAATATATTCTACGAGTTTTTTCACCAGTAGCAATTCTATATTTTGTATTTAGACCAATAAAATCCGTTCGAATTTTATTTAAAAGAGTTTGGGACGTCTTATTTTTTGTTTTAGTCTTTATTAATTCAATTTCCATATTTTAATTTACTTTATATGACATATATCTTCCTTGGAATGAATTTGGTTAAAAATTATTATTTATTTTTTTGTTGAGTTGTTTTTCTATTTTTGAAGTTAATTTGAAATGAGATTTCCATCCATCCCATACACATGGAAGCAGCCCAATACCTGTAGAAGAAATAAATGCTTCATCCATTTGATTAATTTCATTTAATGAAATAGTCGTTTCCATTACCTCTAAATTCATTTCTTTACCTATGGTTATAATGGTATCTCTCATGACTCCAGGCAATACGCCGAGTTTGATATTTGGTGTTAAGAGTGAATTATCTTTAATGAAAAAAATATTTCTAATGGCACATTCAGTTATGAAATTATTTTCATTATAAAATACTGGTTCATAAGCATTCTCTTTCTCTGCATCTTTTTTTGCTAACATATTTCCGATGTAGTTTAATGATTTTATCGCGGGCTCGTAACGTATGATTGGATATTTTTTTTCAGAATAATAAACTATCTTTACGGGTACTTTTGGTTTAGGAGTTAATGGTCTAATGCTTATATATATCCCTTGAGGACCTTTATATTTCCAAGGCGCACCTTCAACTATTCCTCTAGTAATCATCAATCTTAATAAACCATTTTTTAGTGAATTTTTATTTATGATTTCTTTTAATAATAGATTGATTTCACTTTTTGATTTATTACAATTAATTCTAATTAATTGTAAACTTGAAAAAAGTCTATCTAA
>JAYZCM010000009.1:0-12516 GCA_036338305.1 Fidelibacterota bacterium
TGATAGCATGATTCCTTGTGGAATATTTGAATATGGGATTACTTCATTTAAAGAATTAGGAATTCATACTGAAATAGGAGTTTTCATGGAACAAGTTATTGATTCATTTGATTGCGTTCTTAAAGGAGCATTAAGTGAAGCATAAAGGTTTTTCTAAAAAAGAATTACTTAATGTTTTTTCTAATATGGTGATTTCTAGATATTTGGATGAAAAGCAATTAATTCTTTTAAAACAAGGTAAAGGATACTTTCATATTGGAGGATCTGGCCATGAGGCTGCAGGTATGGCTGCAGCAATGTCTTTGAAGCCTGGAATAGATTATGCATATCCATATTATCGTGACCAAGCTTTTTGCTTAGGCTTAGGCATGACTAGTAGAGAGCACCTTTTGTCTTTTTTGGCAAAAGAAGATGACCCCAGTTCGGGTGGCCGTCAGATGCCTCAGCATTTTGGCCATCGAGAATTAAATATTGTTAGCCAATCTAGTCCTACTGGGACTCAATATTTACAGGCTACAGGGGCAGGTTTTTCATTGTTGAGAAATAAAGAAAATGCAGTAGTTTATGTTAGTTCTGGAGAAGGGACTACTAGTCAGGGAGATTATCATGAGGCTTTAAATTGGGCAAGTCGAGAGAAAAGTCCGGTTATTTTCCATATTCAGGATAATCATTATGCAATATCAGTCCCAATTCAAGATCAAACTTCTGGTTCATCCGTTTATAATATTAGTTCTGGTTATGAAAATTTGGCTCGTTTTAATGTTGATGGTACAAATTTCTTTGAAACTTACATGGCATTTACTAAGGCTGTAGACCGAGCAAGACAAGGTAAAGGGCCATCTCTCATTGTATCAGATGTAGTTCGATTATTACCTCATTCTTCATCGGATGATCAAAGAAAATATAGATCAGAAGAAGAGTTAAAAAATGATCTTGAACGTGACCCTTTACTTGTTTTTGAATCTTCATGTGTTAACGCTGGAATTATTAAAAAGAATGAATTTGAAAAATTGAAAATTCAATTAAAAAAACAAGTAGATGAAGATGCCGAATGGGCAGAATTAAAAAATGATCCAGTTTCATTGGATTATGTAAAAAATTTATTTTCATCAAGTAATGTTAATCATGCAAATAATTTAAATGTAAAATCCAAAGAAAAAATAGTCATGGTTGATGCTATAAATCATGCATTAGATGAAGAGCTTATGCATAATGAAAAAATGATAGTTTATGGCCAAGATGTTGCTGATGGAAAGGGGGGCGTATTTACTGCTACGCGAGGATTGAGCAGTAAGCATGGTGAGGAAAGAGTATTCAATTCACCATTGGCTGAATCTTCAATCATAGGTACGGCAATAGGAATGGCTACACTGGGATATAAACCTGTTATTGAAATACAGTTTGGTGATTACATATGGTATGGCATGATGCAAATTAGAAATGAACTTGCTACAATGAGATATCGTTCAAATGGTAAATGGTCGTGCCCAATTGTCATGAGAGTGCCAGTTGGAGGATATATCCATGGATCTCTTTGCCATAGTCAGTCTATTGATGGTTTTTTTACTCATTTGCCGGGTATTTATATTGCTTATCCATCTAATGCGCAAGATGCTAAAGGACTTTTGAAAATGGCTTGTAGAATGGATGATCCTGTCATGTTTTTAGAGCATAAAGGTTTATATCGTCAAGGTTTTGCATCTTCTTTGGAACCTGATGAAAATTATTTGTTGCCTTTTGGCAAAGCTTTTCTAGTTAAAGAAGGAAATGATTTGTCTATTGTTACATGGGGTGCATTAGTTCAAAAATCAATTGAAGCGATAAGAAATGTTGGTGCTTCTGCAGATATAATTGATTTGCGTACTTTATTTCCACTTGACATGGAAACCATTTTGAAATCAATAGAAAAGACAAATAGAGTAATAATTATTCATGAAGATAACATGGTGAATGGTTTTGGTGCAGAGATCTCTGCTAAGATTGTTTCTGAAGGGTTTGAGCATTTAGATGCGCCCATAAAAAGGATTGCTTCTGTTGATGCACCCATTGCTTATTCATCCGTTTTAGAGGATGAATTATTAGTGCAAACTAGTTGGATAGAAGAAGGAATTAGAGAAATATTAAATTATTAAATTTGAGGTAAGTTGATGATAGATGTTGTAATGCCTAAAATGGGAGAGTCCATTACAGAAGGAACAATTTTAGAGTGGAAAAAAAAGGTTGGAGACTCAGTAGCCAAAGATGAGACAATTTTAGAAATTTCAACTGATAAGGTAGATTCAGAAGTACCATCTCCAGGTAATGGTATTCTAATTGAAATAATGGCTAATGTGAATGATGTGATTCCAGTGGGGAATGTTATTGCTAGGATTGGTGATGAAAATAGTAAGCCTGATGTTGAAACAAGTAAGGAAAATATTAATCCTACAATTGATGATTCAAACGTTGAAACGTTAGAAGATCCAATTGTAATTGAAGAAAAAACACATGCTACAGTAGATCAATCAAAAAAAATAATTGAAAGTTCCCCCAAATTTTATTCTCCATTAGTTAAATCAATTGCAAAAAAAGAGAACATTTCACTTGAAGAATTAGATGTATTAACTGGATCAGGGAATAATGGTAGAGTTAATAAATCAGATTTATTGACTTATTTAAAAAATAGATCTCAGCCTTCTTTTACACAGAAAAGTTCAAATTCATCTAAATTTTCATCGTTATCTGATAAAATTGAACCAATGTCTCGCATGAGAAAGAAAATAGCAGATCACATGGTTGATTCAATTCATACCTCTCCTCATGTATATACGACGGTTGAAGCAGATGTAACTAATTTAGTTTCAATTAGAAATGAATATGGTCCAGATTTTAAAAAACGTTCTGGTGTAACTTTAACTTATACGCCTATGATATTAGATTCTTGCATTCGTTCAATCCAGGAATATCCATTAATAAATGCATCATTAGATGGTGATAATATTGTACATCATGGAAAAATTAACATGGGTGTCGCTGTTGCATTGCCAAATGATGATTTGATTGTGCCTGTCATCAATGCATCAGAAGAAAAGAATTTTTTAGGTTTGGCTAGATCAACCTCTGATTTGGCTGGTAGAGCTAGGGAAAATGCATTATTGCCTGAAGAAATTTTTGGTTCTACCTTTACTGTTACTAACCCTGGTGTATTTGGAGGGTTGTTTGGCATGGGTATCATTAATCAGCCAAATGTAGGAATTTTAGCTGTAGGTGCTTTTCAAAAAAGGCCAGTTGTAAAAGAAACAAAATATGGTGATTCAATTATTATTAGGCATATGGTATACTTAACGTTAAGTTATGATCATAGGATAATTGATGGCGCATATGGGACTCGATTTTTAACTCATTTAGTAAATGAAGTTGAAAATTTTGACATTCAAAGAGTCAAGGGATAAGCATGGATACTATTTCAACCTCATTGATTGGAAAAAAAAGAAATAGACCTGATTGGATAAAAGTTAAGCTTGATACTTCTAGCGGCTTTATGGCTACTAGGCGGCTAATGCGTAAACAAGGATTAAATACAGTATGTGAGGAAGCTCGTTGTCCTAACATTTATGAATGTTGGGGTAGGCAAACAGCAACCATCATGATATTAGGTGATATTTGTACACGTTCCTGTGGTTTTTGCTCAGTTAAAACGGGACGACCAAATTTGATAGATAAAAATGAACCCATGAGAACAGCAAAAGCTGTTAAATCCATGGGGTTGCGCCATGTTGTAATTACATCTGTTGATAGGGATGATTTGAAAAATGATTATGGGGCTACTATTTGGGCAGATACAATAAGCGCAATTCGTAATTATTCCCCTGATTGTACGATTGAAGTTTTAACTCCAGATTTTAGAATGCATGAACCTGCTTATAAAAAAGTTTTTATCGAACAGCCAGATATTTTTTCTCATAACATAGAATGTATAGAAAGTATATCAAAAAATGTTAGACCTCAATCTGATTGGAATAGATCATTGAATTTATTACAGGCTTCAGTTGGCTGGGGGCTCAAGACGAAGACGGGAATGATGGTTGGGTTAGGAGAGACAGACGCAGAAGTGTTAGAAACCATGGAGGTTATAGCTAAAATGGGTGTTGAAATTTTCAACATAGGGCAGTATTTGCAACCGACAAAAAATCATTTACCTGTTGATAGATTTGTGCATCCTGATACTTTTCAAGTCTATAAGCAAGAAGGGTTGAAAATGGGATTTAGTGTCGTAGAATCAGGTCCGCTGGTTCGTTCTTCTTATCATGCTGATGAGCAAGCTCGTTTAGCTAAAGTATCTAATCAAGAATCTCACTGACTATTAGTATGACATCTTGAATGTTGATTATGCCATCTGCATTGTAGTCTGAGCAATTTATATCCAAATTTTCACCTAAAATGATATTAACGACTAGTATGACATCTTGAACGTTTATTATACCATCTGAATTAACGTCACCATTAGTGCAATTATTTCCTTCATCTTGTCCCTCAATTAGACCTGGCCTTGCAAGCTCAATTACTGACCTCATGACAATACTTTGATTGGTTGTGAACATATTCATGCAGGCATCATTGCTATAATCCATGTAATTCTCTACCATGTCTGGATAATTTGTTGGTGAATCAGTACATGAATTTAAATTATAATTACATGTAAATTGAGAAGCCTCATTTTGATTTGGAGTATCACTGATTCCATCGTCAACGGAGCAACCACTTTCTCCAATAGGGTCACCCCATATGTGTCTAAGGCCTAAATAGTGCCCAACTTCATGTACACATGCTTGTCCCATTTCATTTCCACTAATTCCATCATCTCCATTTTGAGGATTATTTGAGCCAACTACTGGATAATGGAGTACTACGCCTTGCAGATCCTGATTTTGAGTAAATCCTTCACTTGGCCAATCAGGTACTATGTCAAGATCAACATTTTCCAATACTTCATTTACATTGGTTGGAGGATATGCGAAACCAAGTACTTGACCAAGGAAACTATCTTCTATGTTACATACCCAAATATTAAGATATTTACTAGTATCCCAAGCATCAACACCACCTGTGGATGAAGATTTTACATTGTCCAATGTAATATTTCCAGTAAAAATATCCCAAATGCTTATATAAGGAAAACCAGATTCAGATGTATAAGTGCGAGTGATGCCTGACGAAGGGTTGCCGTTTGGATCTTCAGTAGCTAGGAAAAATTCTATTTGAGCATCTGCTGCAAATGGTAAAAACTCTTCTCTTGTTTCGCTAGCATTTTCATTAAATCTTCTAAAATTTGCATTTAATACATCAATTTGAGATTCAATGACATAATCAGGGAGATTTTGCGCTTCTGAATTATATACAATATGAAATACAGTTGGTATTTGATAAATTATGTCATTGTTTCTATTTGTAGAACCATAAATTTTTGCAATGTTTAAAATATGATCTGCAGAAGATTTAAATCCAGGATTTACCTGCTCTATTTGCTCCATGACTTCATCAAATCCGCAATATTTTGTTTCATGCGCAAATATGACTGCATTAAAGATTAATAGTAGTAAAAATGTAATTATTTTTTTCATATTTGTCCTCGAGTGTGTTGTAAAATAATAAAATAGTATTTTAAAAATTACTTCTAATTAATCATATTATATTGTATTAAATTGTAACGTGATTTTATTAATTATAAGATTTATTTTACTACAATGTTTTATTTCATTTGTTATTGGAGAAGAAATGTCATTAGATGATGAAACTGAAGTTATTTTACAAGAAGCAACTTTTGGAGCAGGCTGCTTTTGGTGTGTTGAAGCAGTTTTTGAAAGACTAGATGGAGTAGTTGACGTTAGCTCTGGGTATTCTGGAGGTAATAGTGAAAATCCTACTTATGATGAAGTTTGTAGCGGCACAACAGGACATGCTGAAGTGATTCGTATTTTATTTAACTCTGAAATTATAACATATGAAGATCTATTGAAGACTTTTTGGCTTTCTCATGATCCTACGACATTAAATCGCCAAGGAGGAGACGTAGGCTCACAATATAGATCTGTAATTTTCCATCATTCAGATGAGCAGAAATTAATGGCAAAAAAAATAAAATTGGATTTAGAAAAAAATGAAATATTTAAAGAGCCGATTGTTACTGAGATATCTCCATTGATTAATTATTATTCAGCTGAAAATTATCATCAAAATTATTATAGATTAAATTCTACGGCACCTTATTGTGTAGCTGTAATAAAGCCGAAGCTGGAAAAATTTTTCTCTAAGTAATATATAAATATATATTTATAGAATTTATTTAAAGTTAATTATAGTATTATTTTATAAAATTCAACCTGTGATTTGAGTAACTTTTATTTTACGTGTGATATGTTATATTTCTATATGGTATATTTAAAGAAAAATATGATTTTGATTAGATTGATAATTTTTATTTCATTTCATTTTTTATTATTTGCAGATGATGTTAGATATTTAGATGAAGTTTTCGAGGATTTTCATAAAACTGAAGATGTCATATATGGAAATGCTCCTGATCTTCCTTTTTGGTTTTGGGTGGAATCAAATACTGTAGATGTAGATTTGACTATGGATGTGTATGAGCCTGTGGGTGATACTATTACGTCTAGGCCGGTAATTATATTTGCTCATACTGGGGCATTTTTTTCTGGAAATAATGAGTTAGATGATGTTGTTGATCTTGCAATTTCTGCATCCAAAAGGGGTTATGTTGCGATTAATATTTATTATCGTTTAGGTTTAAATATATTAAGTTCATATAGTGGTGAAAGAGCTGTATATAGAGCTACTCAAGATGGTGCGGCAGCCATTCGTTATTTGCGAGAATTTCCTGAACAATTTAAAATTAATCCTGAACAAATTTTTATGTGGGGAACTAGTGCTGGAGCATTATTGGCTCTTCATTTAGGTTATTTGGATGATGAAGATAGGCCTGAGGCAACTTATGGGGGAGGAGGTGATCCTGATTTAGGCTGCCTAGTTTGCGAGGGTAATGATTATGCGCAAGATCCCAAACCTAATGCCATTGTTAGTTGTTGGGGTGCCATTGGTTCTTTGGATTGGATTGATGCTGATGATAAAACTCCATTAATAATGTTTCATGGAACCGCTGATCCCATTGTACCTTTTAATTCAGGTTTTCCATTTACCATAGACATTGCATTGCCAATTGTTTATGGCTCTAATCTTATTCATGATCGTATGAATGAAATGGGTATTGAAAATGAATTATTTGCTGAATCTGGTTTATTGCATGAATATTGGGGTACGGTTAATGGTAATTGGTTTGATGGTCCTAATGAATATTTTTATCAAATACAGGCTGATGCATATTCATTTCTTTATGATTATTTAGATCAAGATGAATTTAACCCTGGAGATGAATGTGCATTAGAAAATGGAGAAATTGGTTTTTTTGATTGCGATTTATGTTGTTGGGACATGGGGTCTCTATCTTGGCTTGGAGATGATTGGTGTGATGAAGGTGGAGGATGTGCATGGGAAGGTCCTCAATTTAATTGTAATGATTTTGGTTATGATTGTGGGGATTGCAATGACTCTTGGGATGGGAATGATCTTTTAGGTTTATGTTCAGATTTATTATGCATGCCATCATATGATGTAAATGATGATAATGCTCTTGATATTTTAGACGTAATTATTGTTGTAAACTTAATATTGGGGCTTGATGAAATTTCTTGTAGTATCGATTATGATGATGATGGAGAGGTTAATGTTTTGGATTTAGTATCCATGGTTGATTTGATATTAAACTGAAATGGTGAATAGATGTTTAATAATTATGGTTGTATTTATTGGATTTGGAAATGCTCAAGCTGTTCCATATCAGTTACCTTATAGTGAAATAAATTCTCATATTGATTATTTAACTTCTGAAATTTCTATTAAAAATTTAAATTCTTTAAATTTTTTTGATTCTTCATTAGCTACTATTTTGCCTGATGGAATCATATATAGATTATCAATAAAGTTTGATAGTTTAAATTCTGGCCATGTTGTAATTAATAATTGGCATGTGCCTGATGGAGCAATGTTGTTTGTTTTCAATGGCTTAGACTCTTATGCTGGACCTTATCTTTCTTTAAATCATGAAGAAATTATAAGTGCTCGTTTTGTTTCCAATGAAATTACTCTTGAATATTTTGAGCCAATTAATGCTGAATTTTCAGGATTTTTTAATGTTGATAAAATATTAGAGAATTATGTGCAACATAAAACAGATGATTTTGATTTTAAATTATATAAAATTAATTCTACAAAAGAGAGGCCTAAAATAATGGTTACTGGGTATTGGCCTCCTACAAATGAGATGGTTAGACATTTTAGTCAAAATAATGAACTTAATCCTTCTGGATGGAAAGGTGAGAATTGGGAAAATTCAGGTTATGACATAGTGTCATTTTTCCCACAGTTTGATCCTCCAAATTGTAATAATTGTGGTCAAGGATATGGTGATTTAGAAGTTGATTATCAAGATTTTTCTCAGGATTTCTGGACTATTGTCAATTCAATTAGGCCTGTTGGAATAATTACTTTTAGTCGTGGATATAATGACATGAGCTGGGAATTGGAAAATAGAGTTGTTAATCGGACAAATTGGTATGATGATTACACTGCACCATTTATTCCTACTCCTAACCCTCCTGATGATAGTGTTAATAATTACCATGTAAGGTATAATAGTTTGCCCATCTTGCAAATAATTAGTGATATTCAAAGAGCTGATTTGGGATTGGACCCATATTTGGATGATACTAATGCTGGAATGTTCTTGTCAGAGTTTGCAGGTTACCATGGCGTATGGTATAAAGAATTACATGACAATGATAATGATTTTCCCTGTTATGCTGGTGGACATATTCATGTAGGTGCTCAAGTTAATTGGGATATTGCAAAAGAGGCTACTGAGATATCAATTAGAGCTTTGATTGATCACATAAGTTCATTTATGATGATTTCAGGTGATTGTAATGGAGATGGAGATGTTAATATTTTAGATATCATTTCATTGACTAACGTAATCCTAGGATTTGATGAGTTTAGTATTTCTGAAGAAATGTCTGCAGACATGGATCAAAATGGACAACTTGACATATTAGATATAATATCAATTGTTAATTTAATTTTAAGGGCATAATAGCCTAGTATGGCTTTAATTAAAATGTAATATAATGAATAAAGGTATTGTTTCTACTGGTTCAAAGGAAGCAACTCAGGCAGGGGTTGATGTATTATGTGCTGGCGGTAATGCCTTTGATGCTGCGATTGCGTCTGTTTTTGCATCAATGACTTCTGAATTTGCGCTAACAGGAGTCGGCGGTGGAGGGGCAATGATGTGCCATGTGATGGGTAATAAGCCTATTCTTTATGATTTTTTTGTTGATACGCCTCCATTATCAGATGATAAAGATTTAGATTTTTTTGGTATTGATGTAGATTTTGGAGATTCAACGCAAAAGTTCCATATAGGCAAAGGGTCTGTGGCCGTTCCTGGAACATTATTAGGCTTGATTACTGTTCATCAAAAACATGGTTTATTACCATTATCCATAGTTCTAGAACCTGCAATTGAATTGGCAAAAACTGGCACTTCATTGAGTAAAGAACAAGCATATGTGTTTAAAATTTTGGATCCTATTTTTTCACATAGTCAAGAAGGAAAAAAAATCTTTTATTTAAATGGAGAACTTTTAAAAGAAGGACAGATATTTAAAAATCCTGATTTTGCTTCATTTTTGGAAAGAGTTTCAAATGAAGGAAGTGATTTTTTTTATTTAAATGATGGTGCTACATTGATGGTCAATTTTTTTTCTGATGGAGGGTTGCTTACTAAAAGCTTATTGAAAAATTATTATGTTGCCATTCGTGAGCCAGTTCAAACATCGTTTAAAGGAGTGGATTATTATTCAAACCCTGCACCATCAGTAGGTGGAACATTGATTGTATTTTTACTTAAAATATTAGAAAAGAGTAAAAAGGCAGAAATTTATTTTCCTGAATTATTGAATGCAATGTTAATTACTAATCTTGCCAGAAGTGAAATATGCTTGGATCCAAATCAAGAATATCAAGTTAATAAACTTTTGGAAGATGAGATATTTTTTAATTACTTAAAAAAACATGTGGATGTATTTCCTAATGATAATAGTGCTTTGGAAAGAGGATGCACAACGCATGTAAGCGTGATTGACAAGGATTTAAATTCTGCTAGCGTGACAACGACAAATGGTGAAGGTTGTGGATATATATTGCCTGGAACTGGAATCATGATGAATAACATGTTAGGTGAGACTGATTTAAATCCTTTGGGCTTTCATGCATATAAACATTCAATGAGATTACCAACAATGGTTTCTCCTTCAATGATAATGCAAAATGATAAGCCCTTATTGTTGCTTGGTAGTGGAGGCAGTAATAGAATACGCTCAGCAATAGTTCAAGTAATCATAAATTTTTTAATTAAAGGCATGAACATAAGTGATGCAATCAATGCACCAAGAATGCACTTGGAGGGAAAAGATATTTTCCATGAACCTGGAATTGAGATAGATCATGGTTTGCTTATTGATGATTTTTCAATTTATCCATTTGAAGATAAAAATTTATTTTTTGGTGGAGTAAATGCTGTGACGCGAGATGGTGGATGCAGTGACCCTAGAAGAGGAGGCTCATGTCAAATAATTTAAATAATCAATGATGAAATGAATGGTAAAAATAAAAAAATAGCTCTTATTGTTGAAGGTGGAGGTTTTAAAAGTGCTTTTACTGCAGGAATTATTGATGCGTTTATAATAAATGGATTTAATCCTTTTGATCTATATGTTGGCATATCAGGTGGAGCCATGAATCTAACTTCTTTCATATCCAATCAATATAAAAGAAATTTTAAAATTATTAGGGAAATGAGTCATAATGCCCATTTTATTAGTATTATACGATTCTTAAAAGGTGGAAATTATTTAGAATTAAAATACATGCTAGACATAGCTGAAAAAAAATATCCTTTTAATATGGATGCTGCCAATGTGAATTTAGGTGATAAAGAATGTAAGTTTGTTGTAACCAATTATGATACGGGAAAACCTTCTTATTTATCTATAAAAAAATTTGGATGGATAAAAACAATTGAAGCAACAGGTTCTTTGCCCATTGCAACCCGTGGTTTTTGTGAGATTGCTGGTAAAAAATATATTGATGGAGGCCTATCAGATCCAATACCTTTGAAAAGGGTGTATGATTGGGGATATAAAAAAATTATTTTACTTCGAACAAACCATAAAAATATCAAACCAGATTGGAATCTTGAATCATTATATGCTCCGTTGTTCTATAGGGAAAATCCTAAGTTGCAGAAATTGATTGGCCGTAATGATAAGATTTATTCTAAATCTCAAAAATATATTGACAATCATCCTAAAGATTTGAAATTGATTCATTTGGCACCGAAAAAGGAGTTGAAATGTGGTGTGATTTCTAGTACTAAAGATCATGTACATGAAGATTATTTGAATGGAATGGAATTGGCCTTGGATTCATTGCCAAAATTAAAAAAATTTACAAAAAAAACATTAAAGTGACATATTACAAAAAATTACAAATAAATTATTTAATTTCGCATTAAATAATTTATTTTATCTTATCATGTTGAATATTAAAATATTAACAAATAAAATTTATCATGGATTATTTTTTTTCATGCTTTGTGTTTCTTTTTTATTATGTCAAATTCCAGAGAAAAGAGTAATTGCTGAATGGGAGCCTGCACTTGGTACCATGATAAGATGGCCTTTGGGGATTCCTTCGGATTTAGTTGTTGAATTAGCTACTGAAAATATGATTTATGTGTTAGTAGAAACTAACAATCAGCAGAATCAAGCTCGAAATAATTTTAATAATTGGGGAATTGATCTAAGCAATGTAATATTTATAAATACTGATACTTATAGTCATTGGACTAGAGATCATGGTCCTCAATTTGTAATTGATGATTTAAGTTTTAAAGTTATAAATCAGCAATTTGATGGCTATCCTGTAGAAAGTGGCTGTGATAGAAAAAAAACAGAAATTAATAGATATAAACTTGAAGGAAGACCTCTTCCTTCAAGTTCGAGAGGTTGGGATGAAGATGATGATACTAATATTGATTTTGCTAATCAGATGAGTTGGGATATTCAAAATTTGCCTTTATATTGGACAGGTGGAAATTTTATGACGGATGGATATGGGATGGGCTTTTCAACACAACTCATGGTTAATGAAAATAATATGTCCAATGATGATTTTAAATCAATAATAAATATAAATCTAAGCATTGATGATTATGTTATTCTTGATAATCCAAATGTAGAGAGCATTCAACATATTGATTGTTTGGCTAAATTAGTAAATTCAGAAACGATAATCATAAAACAGGTATCAGAGTCTAGCCCAGAATATGAATGCATGGAAGAA
>JAYZCM010000010.1:0-8861 GCA_036338305.1 Fidelibacterota bacterium
GAAATTCTAAATGAAATAATGGTTCCAGTTTCATGATGTTAATGATGGGAGGAAAATGAATCAGTCTTACGATAAGAAAACGGTTTTTTGTTGGTCTTTGTATGATTTTGCGAATCAACCATTTACTACGCTTGTGATTACTTTCATTTATGGTACTTTTTTTACGACTGTTTTAGCTGATAATGAAATTACTGGTACAATTTTATGGTCAAGAGGAATATCTCTTACTGGCATTATCGTTGCCCTTTTATCTCCCATTATGGGTGCTTTGGCTGATAGAGGAGGATACAGAAAATTTTATCTAATATTTTGGACTTGGGTATGTATTATTTGTTCTTTTTTATTATGGTATCCCAATGTCGGACAAGTTACATTTGCGCTAACTTTATTTATTATTGCTAATGTTGGATTTGAAATGGGTGGAGTGTTTTGTAATGCATTTTTACCTGACATTGCACCTAAGGACAAAATTGGAAGAGTATCTGGTTATGGATGGTCTTTTGGATATGTTGGAGGATTGCTCTCATTGATTCTAGCCTTAGTATTTTTCATTTTTCCTGAAGTACCTTTATTTGATTTAGATAAAACAACACATGAGCATATTAGAGCTACAAATGTAATGGTTGCAATTTGGTTCGCAATATTTAGCATACCAACATTTCTTTTTGTAAAACAAGACTCTAAAAAAGGTGTTGGCGTAAAACAAGTGCTAATAGAATCATTTGATCAATTAAAAAATACGTTTATTCAAATTAGAAAATATAAAGAGATTACTAAATTTTTATTGGCTCGCTTAATATATAATGATGGCTTAATTACCATATTTGCCTTTGGAGGAATTTATGCGGCTGGCACATTTGGTTTTTCCATGCAGGAAATCATGATTTTTGCCATCGTTTTAAATGTTAGTGCGGGTTTAGGGGCATTCTTGATGGGGTTTTTGGATGATGTGATAGGTGGTAAAATGACTATTCAAATAAGTAATGTTGGCCTTATAATTGCGTGCGTCATAGCTGTTTTTTCACCAAATGGTAATATTGTGGAGTTTTCCATTCCTGTTGTTGGCAGCATTATGATTACCGGGAAAATCATGTTTTGGATTGCAGGTGTATTAATAGGCATTTTTTCTGGACCTAATCAAGCTTCTAGTAGATCATTAATGGCAAGATTTGTTCCTAAAGATAAGGTGGGAGAGTTTTTTGGTTTTTTTGCTTTTTCTGGTAAGGCTACATCGTTTCTTGGCCCATTTTTGCTAGGGTACCTTACAAAAGTATTTGGATCACAGAGGTATGGTGTAGCCGTAGTATTAGTGTTATTGATCATTGGAGCAGCTATTTTACATTATGTTGATGAAGATTCCGGTATAGAAAAGGGATCTAAATAGCTTATTATTAAATAGTTATTAATTTTTTTTGAAAAATTATAGCAATTAGTTAATAAAATACTTTAACTAATTGTTGCGCCATGTTTTCATGGTCATGTAATTTTATGTAGTTAAAATATTGAATATAGTTGAAACAGTTTATCTATGTAATATTATTTTCCATGTCAATAACAGCTTTTGCTGTCCATGGCTTTTCTTCTGAAAGTATAACAGAGATGGTCGTTTCTTTACCGGAGCTTGATTCAAGAGAAATGCAAAGGAATTTAGAGATAGACATTAGTCGTTTACCGGGCATAAAGTTTTTTGAAGCATCATTAAGTTCACAGACATTAATGTTAAATTATGATTCTAATAAGCTTTCTAAGGAAAAAATAGATGGCATATTAAATAAATGGGGCTGTAATCCTAGTGAGTTTTCGTTTAGAACTGCAGTTTCAATGAAGTAATTCCAATCAATTTATAAGTAGTTATAATATTACAAAACTAGTAAAATGTAGGATTTTACGAATTGTTACATTTATCATATGGTAGTTGTTGTTTAATTTATTATTAGTCAATAATAATAAAAAATGAATCAGAAGATAAATAACATAAGTAAGAGAATTGAAACATTGGATACTGAAATTCAAAAGTTAGAGAAGCGATTGGCTGAAAAAATTTGGGAAAGAAAAAAATATGTACAATTTTCTGATATTGACATTTCTAATTCAAATAAAATATGATATGCATAATTATCGTCAAACGCTATTAGTTTAGCTATAATTGTTTTGACGATGCTCTGCGGCCCCTGGCTCCTCCAAAGAAATCCAGGGGCTGTTTGTATAAAATGTCATAATTTATACTATGGGAAAATTCTTAAAACCTAAATGGTTTGAAAAATATACAAATGTTTATAGGGCTTCAGGTTGGCGTGGTTTGGTAAAAGAAGGTGGAGTTAAGCTTATAGTCGCCTTCTTCCTGTTTTATTTAATCCGAGATACGATATTATATGTATTGCCTGTTGTTTTAGCTGCACAAGGCTTTCGTGCGTGCGGCTAACATAGTTAAAGTATAACTTTAATATAATTCTATAATACATATAAAAAATTATATATAGATAAATTATTATATTTAAATATTTTATTTATGTTTCTTTTATATATTGGCGTAAATTCAGCAATTATTATTTAAGGAGTGAGCATTAAGAATTTATTTATTTTAATGTTTTTATTTTCTATTTCATTTTCTGATGATTCATGTAATATGGATGATGATTGCGGGGCAATGGAATGGTGTCGATGTATTTTGGATGAAGAAACGTGGGAAGTAGTTTCTTTTGAATGTGTTCCGTATGCTCAAATTGGTGATTATTGTGGTGGTTATGTAATGCAATGTAATGAGCAAGTATGCGCTCCTGGTATTGACTGCATTGACATGGATCCTTATATTGCTGATGAGCCTGGAGTTTGTGGTATTCTCGGCTGTATGGACATGGATGCTTGTAATTTTGACATGGATGCAACAGTACCTGATGGTAGTTGTGAATATTATGATTCTGAAGTCTCATGCGATTGTGAAGGTGCGCTTATTGACATTAATGGTAATTGTTGTAGTGAAATTCTGATGGATGAATGTGGCGTATGTTTTGGTGATAATTCTTCTTGTTCTGATTGTGATACTCCATTTATTGATATTGATGGACACTGTTTTCATCAGGCTGACATTGATGTTTTACAAAATTTTATAGATAATAGTATAAATAGTGGTCATGATCTTAATTGTTATGATCCTAATGATCCTTGGTGTAGTTCTCCAAACTTGTACATGGATCAAGGAGATAATTGGCATTGGGTAATCATTAATGATGATTCTTATCAGTTTTCTAATGATAATGGCATTATTGAGCCGTTGGAGTTAGGACTTCAGGAATGGACTGATGGTAGGCTTACAAGCTTAATGTGTGGTGCATATATTTATTGTCAGCTTTCTGGTGAAATACCAAATAGCATTTCAAATTTAACAGATATTGAAATACTCCGTTTGGAAGTGAATTATTTTACAGGTCAGGTACCTGAATCCATTTGTGAACTTGAAAATGTAAATTTTGATGATTATTTGTCCTTTGACTTATCCTATAATGAACTTTGTCCTCCTTATCCTGATTGCATCCCTGAAAATGCTGTTGGATATATTGATGAATCAGAATGTTTATTAAATGGCGATTTTAATCAAGATAATTCAGTGGATATAATTGATATTGTTATTTTGGTTAATCATATTCTTAGCCCTGCAACTGTAGTATTAGAAGGTGCTGACATAAATTATGATGGTAGTGTAAACATTCTTGATGTAATTGCATTAGTTAGTCAAATCATAAATTATTAGCATGGAAAAAGGGCATGCTAACATATCTTAAAAATTATTCAGTCATATGATTAAATTTTTATTACGCCATGATCTGAAGATGTCGTAATTAGCGTTTTACATTCAATATTGTTTTTCAAGAAAGATTCATGCATGGCTTTTTCTATTTTTAATGCATCTGAATCACTATTTGTAATTGCAAAGACACTAGGCCCTGATCCAGAAATTGTCATGCCATGTGCACCCGCTTTCATTGCTGCAGTTTTTACTTCTCCAAATCCTGGAATGAGTTTTGCTCTTCTAGGTTCAATGATATGGTCAAACAAATTATCTTTTAATAGCTCATATTTGTTTTTACAGAAAGCTGCTGTTATGCTGGCAGTATTTGCTAGGTTGTGAATACAATCAGAAAATGTTACATTTTCTGGAATTACTTGCCTTGAATCTCGAGTTAATATTGTTACTTTTGGAGTAGCTAAAATAATAATGAGATTTGAAATATTTCCTAGGTGAGTGATTTGCAAAGGGTCAAGAGAGCGTGTAAGGGTTGCTCCTCCATAAATAGCTGGAGCTACATTGTCTGCAAAGTATCCTCCACTTACGGAGTATTCTCCTGCCATTGCTGCTTGTAATAGCTCGTCTTTGGTTAATGGGTTACCAAATAATAAATTCGTTGCATAAGCTCCTGCAACTGCAGATGCTGCGCTACTTCCTAATCCACTTCCTGATGGTAAACCTTTTATGATTTTAAGTGAAACGCCCTTATTAACATTCATCATGCTTAATGCTTCATTGGCAGCTATTCCAGCTGTATTTTTTCTAGGATCTTTTGAAATATCATGATCTGCATTTTCAATAGATTCAATTATTACATTGTTATCAAGGGATTCTTTAGCTTCTATTGTATCTCCTAAACCTTTAATTGCCAGGCCTAAGGTATCAAAACCAGGGCCTATGTTGCCTATTGTTGCAGGAGCAAATACTTTTATGGTTTTCATGATTTTAAAATGTTTTCAAGTTCTAGAATGTTCGGTTTTATGGAAATGATTTCATTTGCATATTTATTATTATCATTAGAATGGTACTCAACAGATGTATTCGAAAATTTCGTTCCATGTGCAGTAAGCATTACAATAATGCTTTCATTATCTTTTATGATATTTTTTTCTTTTAATTTCATTGAACCAGCAACTGCTACTGAACTATTTGGACATATGGAAATTCCAAGTTGATCTATTTGGGCTTTCCAGTCCATGAGTTCAATTTCTGAAACTGATTCTACAACGCCATTAAATGTTTTTAATTCGCGAATGGCTTTTTTGAAGCTCACAGGGTTGCCTATTTGAATTGCAGATGCTTTTGTTGGTTGAGCTATTTGAGGTTTAAGTTCTGAAAAATTATTTTTGTAACTCTCATGAAGTGGAGAAGCACCTTTTGTTTGTATTCCTGCTAAACGTGGTAGCTTATCTATGATACCAAGGCTATGTAATTCTCTTAAACCTTTTCCAAGGGCAGAAATATTCCCTGCATTTCCAACAGGTAGGACAAACCAATCTGGGACTTTCCATTCTAATTGATGTAGTGTTTCAATGCCAATTGCTTTTTGACCTTCAATTCTAATTGAATTCATGGAGTTTAGCAAGTACATGGAATGTTTATTTGTAAGTTCTTGGACTAGTTTCATACATCCATCAAAATCAGTTTCAATTCCAATGGTAAGAGCTCCATGAGAAATGGGTTGAGCTAGCTGTTCTGGTGATATTTTTCCTTTTGGTAAAAGAACAATACCTTTCATGTTTTTTGCTGCACCTGCATAAGCAGCCATTGCAGCAGATGTATCTCCTGTAGATGCGCAAATTACCTTGTTGCAATTAAGATGATTTGCCCATGAAACACCAGCAACCATTCCTCTATCTTTAAAACTTAAGGTAGGATTCATGCCTTCATGCTTTAATTTTATGGATTTAAACTCAGGGAAATTGTCTGTAACGTCATATAAGGGAGTATCGCCTTCTTGTAATGATATTATTTTGTTATTGGGTAAACTTGGAAATACAATGTCCTTATATCTATGAAAAGCAGTTTTATTCATGTCATGATTTAGTTTTTCCTTCCATTTCAATGGATTAGAAATGGAATGGTTTAAATCATGAATTACCTCAAGAAGATCACCACAATTACAGCGATATCTCTTTTCAGTGATGTCATATTCTTGACTACAATTTATGCATTTAAAAACTGAAAGAGTAGTCATTTGATTTGCTAAACATTTAAGTCATTCATGAATTCTTCAGCAGATTTATTTTCACAGTCAAAAATATTTTCTTTTAATGTAGATTTGGCTGCATCATCAAATTTATCACCAGCAAGTGAGTTGAATTTGTTTTCTAGATCATCCATTGTCATTGGCTCTCTTGGATCACCTTTTGGATATTCCAAATATTCAGAAAATTCTCTTCCATCATTTGTTGTAATTACTACTTTGGAAGGTTGTTTTGCTGGGAACATTTTTTCAAATTCCTGTGAAGGTTCTCCTATTATTTTATCAATGACTTCATAAATACGTGGATCATTTAATTTTTCATCAGAGAATGATTCAGTAGTTATTTTTTTATCAACCATAGCTGCTGCTAAACAGTATGGAAGAGAATGGTCTGCAGTTTCTCTTGATTCAGGTCTATATTTTGTTGGATCAAAAAGAATGTCATATGCTTGTGCAAAGCATGTAACTTTTACTTCCTTGATATCTTTATAATTCAAATCATTACTGATCATTCCATTTAGTAAACAGGATAAATGTGTATGAGTTAGAGCTTCAGTTGGAAAAGCCTTCATTCCACATTCCATTATTTTATAGCTATCTCCTAGATTTCCAATAAGGGCATCTACATCCCAACTCCAAGAAGAAACTCCATCTCTACCTTCCATGTCAGTAGGCTTTAATGTTTCATTTTTAGCATTCCAGCCAATAAAGGCATCCATGAAACCTTCTTTACCTTCAAATACTTTTTCTGTTCCAGAATATCCTTTTTGCGCAAGTAATGCTGCAAATACTCCAGTTTGCACTGCCATAGGGTCAACAGTATTTTTCATCATGGTAAGTTTTCCTGCAGTAGGACATCCTATGGTATGATTATGAGAACCATTAATGCCAATTGCGTTTACCATTTGATCTACGCTTAAACCAAGTAATTTTCCTGCGACAATGGGTGATACAAATTGAGTTAATGTTGCGTGGTGCCATTTTCTTTCTCTGACACCAGGTTTGGCAAATAAGCAAAGACGTTGCTCAAATTCATAAGCAAGAACGATGGCAACAATTACATCTTTCATGTTTGCGTTTACAAGCTCTCCAGTTGCCCAAGCAGCAGGAATAATATCTGAAGGGTGTGATGGATCATCTTTCCAATAAATATCATTAAAATCAAGAGCTCTTACCATTAGCGAATTAATTAGAGTTGCATTAACAGCTGGAAGTTTATCTCCAAAGCCCAACACAGTTGCTTCTCCTTTTCCTCCCATCTCCATGTAAATATCTCTTATGATATTCACGTCTTTAGTATGATAGCCTCCATATGCACAGCCAACAGAGTCATACATGTAACGTTTTACTTCATGAATGACTTCTTTTGGTAGATCTTCGAATGTGAGTGCTACTGAAAATTCTGATATTTGTCTTGCAATTGATTTTTCCATTTTATCCTCTATAATTTATCTATTATTGCTTGCGCCATTTGTACTGTTGAAGCAGCACCTTTTTCTATAACGTCAGAGCGTCCTGACATTTTAGCCATGTCATAAGTTTGCACATTGCCTTCTTTAATAACTTCAGAAACAGCTTTTCTAATTTTCTTGGCAATTTCTTGTTCATCAATAAAGTCAAGCATCATGCAAGATGTTTCAATCATGGCAATTGGATTAACTATGGATGTTTCATAGTCTGCATATTTTGGTGCGCTTCCATGAGTAGGCTCAAATACACCAATTCCTGTTTCAGGATTATATTGTGCACTAGTTGCAAAACCAAGACCGCCAATTAGGCCTGCAAAACCATCTGAAACAATATCACCAAACATGTTTCCAGCAACAATAACGCCATAATTTTCTGGATTTTTAGTAAGCCACATCATTTGGGCATCAATATTGGTATTCCATAGTGCAATGTTAGGATAATCTGATTTTTGAATTTGCTGTGCCATTTTATACATCATGCCTGACGTTTCACGAATTACATTTGGTTTTTCACAAACGGTAACAGATTCATAGTCATATTTTTTTGCATGTTCAAATGCTGCGCGTAATATCCTTTCAGTATATTTTTTTGTAAATATACGCGTAGAAACTGAAATCTCTTCAACAGGAGTCTCACCAAAGTTCTTCTCGAATTTGGGATGACTCATTAGCGCGTCATATACATTTTTTGGAGGATTGCTCCATTCAACACCACCATAAAGTCCTTCAGTATTTTGTCTAAAAATTGCTACGTCAACTTCAGGCTCATCGATTGTGTCATTAGGCCCTCTGCGTATGAAATTTAGAGGATTGCCTTTATACGTTCTGCAGGGTCTTAAACATATGTCCAAACCAAAATGTTGTCGTAAACCAACAATGGGACTTGAATATACAAGGTTTTTTTCTTTTAATTCTGGTGATAATTCATCAAAGGCTTCATCTTTAGGCTTAGATGTAATTGCACCAAAAAGTCCAATTTTATGTTCGGCAATGAGGTCTAATGTACGTTCTGGTAGAGGGTTTCCTTCTGAACACCAAAACTCCCACCCGATGTCACCTTCCACGTAGTTTGCGCTAAAACCAGCTTTATCAAGTACTCTAATTGCTTCATCAAGTACAACCTTTCCAATGCCATCACCTGGCATTGCTACAATAGTTCTATTTGACATTTTTCATATTCCTTTTCATTTTATTTAATGTTTTCTTTTACCCATTTTTCAAGTCCTTCAGTCAATATTAATTCTTGAGCAGCTTTTCCAACAGGGGCTATTGAATATTCCTTTTCTTCAATTTTTATTAGGGAATTTTTAAAATCAATGATGGCAGCCAAATCAGTTTTGATTGATAGCTTTTCATTACCAAATTCCTTTTTCATGTCATTGACAAGTTCAGGTGCTTCCAT
>JAYZCM010000011.1:0-8735 GCA_036338305.1 Fidelibacterota bacterium
CCAACATTTCCATGTATATATTTTACTAGGGCATCATTTTCTACTTCACCCATTATTAGAACATGTTTTTTTAAAGTAGATCTGTTAAAGCCTGTTGTTTGCCCCATAAACCCATTAATGACTGCAACATGGTTTTGCGTAAGCATGGTTGGTACTGGGTCCCATTTAGCAGAAAATTCAAATAAAGTAAAATAATCTGCCTCTGCTCCTTTTGTAATAGGACGGTGGCTAGGTGGAGTATCTATGGTTGAGTACTCATATGTCATGGGATTTGTATATAAATTATAATTTTCAAAAGCCATGGAGTTTGAAAAATCTAATTTTTGCATATATAAAGGATCAATAGGGGAATTATCATAAACTGTACCAACAATATCTACGTTCTTTGCTGCAAGAGCAATGTCAAATGAATCCGTTGCTGAGCACATGGCAAACATGAAACCTCCATTTACAACATATTCTTTGATTTTTAATGCAACATTCTTTTTTAATTCATGCACTGTATTAAAGCCATGTTTTTGTGCAGTTAATTTGAATTGTATTTCCATGTTTTTATACCAACTGGCATTATGATAATTCTTATAAAATTTTCCGTATTGTCCAGTGAAATCTTCATGGTGTAGATGTAGCCAATCATATTTTTTTAGTTTATTACCCAAAACTTCATCATCAAAAATAATATCATAATCAATCTCTGCATATGTCAATGCTAAAGTTACGGCATCATCCCAAGGTTGCTTTCCCGGAGGGGAATAGACTGCAATTTTAGGGAGTTTTTCAAGTAAAACCATATCCATGTTGTTTTCTTCTAAGATGACAAAAATATTTGACAATTCCGTTGCATTTATGTATTCATAATAGACTCCTCTCAATTTTAATTCTCTTTCTATAATTATATTTTGATTGACCATGAAGGAGCCACCTCTAAAATTTAATAGCCAATCAATATTTTCTCCTTGTTTCAATGTCCAATAAGCAATACCATATGCTTTTAAATGATCTATTTGAGTTTGATCCATGGGAATTAGGATCTTTTGACTAAAACTAAAGTTAAATGTTAGAATTAATATGGTGATAATTTTATTCATCATTTTGAATTAACTTGCTAATTCTCTTAATCGTAATCTTATGTCATCATAGAAGATACTATTTGGAAATAAATCTAAAAAATCAAGATAACTATCTATTGCTTTTGAAATATCTTTATTGACATAATCTAATATTTCCGCATTAAAAATATGAGCCATTTCATTAAATATTGTATCCTTATTAATTAGTTGAAGTTTTTCTTTTGTATTAATTAAGTCATCTTGTAAATAAAGTAGCCATGCTTGTTGAAATCTACACATTTCTGATATGAAAATTTCATTTGAATTAAATAACTCTCCTAATTTTTCAATAGCTTCTATTCTATTATTTTGTTGAATATTTAATTGAATGTTTACAAATTTCTTAAATTCTATTTCATTTTCTTTGAAAGCAATTAGAATGGATGAAATATTTAGCATGTCATTATACATGTCATGATGTAAAGGTAATTTTTTTATTATTTCTTTAATCATGTTATCTGTTTGGATTAAATCACTTTTATAAAAATTAACTTGTGCTAGTTTGATGTCAAATGCTATTTTGTTTTTATGTTCTTTTTTTAATTTATTAATTATTTTTTCTGATTTAATTAGATCTCCTTTGGCAATATTAACATTAATCATGCCTAAAGCAGCATCTAAGCGTAAACTTTCTGTATTGCCATGCATGTAAGCTTCATTATATAAATAATAGGCAGCATCTAGATCTCCTAAAATACGAAATTGTACTTCAGCAAGACGCAAAGTTGCTTGAGCATTTCTTTTGGTGACTCGTAAAGAGTCATAAATGCTCATGGATTTTTCTAAGGCCAAAGTAGTTCCTTCTTTGACGGCAATATAAGGTGAAGATAAAAAAGGATTATTGGAATAAAAATTTGATATGGGTAAATGATTTTTATTGGTTAATATTTTTGATTCTAAAATTTTTGCAATTTCAAAAATAGCTAAAGTCATCATTTCTTCATTTTCATTTGATTCGATTATTTTCATTAAGATTATTTCAGATTTAACATATTCTTTAATGCTAGAAAGATCTTTTGCATAATTTAGTAACATTGAAGTAGGTGCATTATTTTTTTGAAGCAAATCATAACCTTTTTCATATTCTTTTAATTTAAATTTAAAATCTGCTAAAATGAATTTTGATTCTTTTAAAGATGATTTTTCCAAAGAAGAATTGATTTTTAAAATATTTTCATTTGTTTCAGGGAATGCAAGAATTCTATCAGAAATTAGTTGATATTTTTTGGGATTATTATTGAGAAATATCAAGTATTCATCAATTGCTTTTTCATATGCCATTCTCATTCCAAAAAAAGTACCCATTTCCATACTATAAAAATCTTTAAGATTAGTATCATTACGAAATTTATTTAACATTTCATATGCAAATTCACTTTGTCCATTATTAATTAATTTTTGCATAATGATTTTAATGGAATTTAAATCATTTTTTTTAGATTTCATGATTTGCAAAACAATATTTTTCCATTTTTGTTTTTTATCTTGCCATATGTAAATATCAATTAATTCTAATTTTGATTGAAAATCATTGTTGCGTGCCTTAGAAAAGGCATTAGTATAAACAAATAACGTATCCCAGGCTTCTATTTCTTTTAAATATTTTTTTAGTGATTTGAAATATTTTCTATTACCAGGCTGTACATTATTAATTTGTTTATATAAAGTTAATGCTTCATCATATAATGCTGCACGCTCTAAGCTTTTTGCTTGTATGTATATTTTTTCAATTGGATCATCTTTTTGATTTTCCAGTTGTAAAGAATTATTCTTTATCATTTCTAAAAGACCTTCATTTTCTTTGATTTGAGAAAATAACAATGACAAAAATAAAAATATGATGGTTTTATTCATTGTCATTAGTTGATCTTTTTTGTATGTTTCTAAAATATTTTTTCATCATACTTTGATATTCTTTTGAATGACCTTCTTTTAATGCAGAGTTCATGGCATTAATTAAAAGTAATTCTCTTTCACCTTTATTTTCGGGTAAACCCATTGGGCCTGTAAAAATGATCTCTTCACCAGTTTGACTTTTTCTTTTTTCAGAAAAATCTTTTTGAGATAAGGATTTTTGGCTATCTAACATTCGGGATAAAATTCTTTGTTGTCTTTCTTGCGTTCTACGATTAATTTGTTGTTTTCTAAAATCATTAATAACCTCTTCCATGTCATTGTTTACTTTTGATAGACCTCCTGATTCTTGATTAGGGTTTTCTTTTAATAGTTCTTCCAATTGATTTTTTAATTGCTGTTGCTGTTGCTGTAATTTTTGCATCATTTGTTGTTGTGCCATCATGCTGAGCTGTGGAAGTAAGGAAGTACTTTGATTAATCCCTTTTTGAGCTTCACTCATTTTTTCCATTTGTTCCATGAATTGTTCAATCCCTGAACCAGAACCGCTCATCTGCATTTGATTGGTTGATTCCAATAGTAGTTTTCCAGTATGATTTAAACCATTTAAAGCTTTTTGCATTTCATTCTTTGCGATTGATGTTTGTTTTTGTTCTAGTTTGGCAATTGCCTTATCCATTGCAGCTTTTGTTTTACCAATACTACTCGCAATTGCAGGTGAAATATGAAATGTTGTTTTTGAGAGTTCTGTCAATTGAATCATAAATTGTTGATTTTCTCTAAGAATACGATCTTGCTTGATTGCAGATTCAATTAATTTTGGGCTTCTAGAACGTAAATTTTGGGTTTCAATTATTAGATCTTCTTGTGCATTTGAAATGAAAAGTAAATTTTGAATTAAGGCTAAAAATTTTCGCAACATTGCATCTAGAGTATCTTTTTGAAAATTTGCTTGAATATTTTTAGCAGATTCTAACATTTCATTTAAACCGTTTTTAGCCTCTATTGCAGTTTGGGTTGCATTTGATAGATTCTTATTTTGCATGTTCATTCTAGCTTGATTCAAATCGTCTAATGTTTCATTGCTTAGTTTATTTTCTGATAAATTAGATAATTCTTGTGCTGCAATTGGTGATAGCTTTTCCATTGAAATGGAAGCTTCTTTTATCGTTTCCATAAGCATTTTAAATTCTTCTTCTTGCCTTCTTTCTCTAGAAGACAATGAATTAAAATTTTTATCTTTATCATTGGTTAATTTTGAAACAATATCTGTTTGTTCTTCTAAAATATTTTCTAATTTTTTAATTACTTCATCCATTTTTTGTTCAGCAAGAGCTAATTCAAACATATCAATAAAGCGATCTAATTGTTCTTCAAAACCGTCCATGTCAAATTCAAAGTCATTTAATGCATCAAGTAATTTTTGAGGATCCATTTCTTCCATTGCATTTTGCATTTTTTCCATGGCTTCTAATATTTCAGGTGTCATCATGGTGTCTAATAGTTCTTGAAATTGAGAGAATTTTTCTATTAGCTGGTCACTCATCAAATTATTTTTTTGAGCCTCTTCTTCAATTTTTTTCATTGTTTCTTGTATGTCTTCAATTTGAGAAAATATGTCATCCATCATTTCTAGTGTTTCTTCTACTTTTTGCTCTTGTTCCCAATTTATATTTTCTGATTTTAGCAATTCAAGTTCTATCTCTTCAACTAATTCTTGAACATCCTCTACAGTCATTTGCAAGTTTTCGCCATATTCTTTAATTTCTTCTTCACTATCTTGAATTCTATTAAATAAATCTTCCATTGAGGGGTATTTTCCTATTAGGATGCCAGATGAAGAAATTAATGGACCTGATAAATTATTATTATCAGCAATTTTTATAATTATTTGCAATTCATCTTCAGGCGCAAGGTTCAAATTGTCTACATTCCATTCATGGTATATTTGCTGTGATTTCATATCATTTTGTAATTCTAAAATATTTCTTTTATAGGTGATTGTATCCTGTTTTAAATATTCAGGTGTTTTAATATTATATTCTATCCATGCATTTGAAAAGCCATAGTCATCATTTATTTGGATTTCAAATCCAATGATGTTAGATTCATTTAATTCAAATTCATTTGAGGGATTGATTACAAAAATTTCTGGAGCTAAATCTTTTAAAATATTTAGTTGATAATTAGGTGGATGTAGATTGCTTACATTATTTTCATCAATGATTATAATTTTTGCTTGATGATTGTTCTTTATTTGAAAGAGCCCATTAAAGTTTTTATTTTGTATTAATAATTCATGTTTGATGTCATCTAGAATTAAGGATGCACTTTGGATGGCTTTTGAAGATGCGCCTGATACTCTAAGATTACTTCCTTCAGGAATTGCAATATTGGTAATATTTCCTGGATGCATGATGTCATTTTCATTTGTATATTCTGGAGGTGTAATTGTAAAAGAAATTTCATTAATCACTGGGCGATCAATTACAAAAATTGTATCTGGTGGAGTGGTGATTTCTTTCCAAGGAGAAAACCATGACTTAGATTCATGCTGAGCCCAATATGTTGTATTTTTTTTTATATTTAAAAAATCATGATCATATGTTTCATTGATTAGTTTTGAAATAACATACCCTGACTCATGTTTATTTTTCCAATGGATTTTCATGGATTTTGGTAGTTTGCCATAACCTGCAATTGAAATCCTAAGTGAATCACCGCCTAGTATTTGTTTATTTTTTGATAATGATTTTAAAGTAAATGGCAAAGGTTTTAAAAAGTTTTTTGAAGGATGAATTAATCTAGAAAAAGCATTAGGCAATGTATTGTTTGTAAATAGTCCAATGATTATCATTGTGATTAATAAAAACACAAATGTTTTTTTTAATTTTCGTGGAATTTCTTCTTTGATTTTATCAGGTGGAATGTTTTTTAATTTTGAATTAATTTTTTCTATTGCATGCTTAGCTAAATCTTGCCCTTTGTTTATCTTGTTTAATGAATTTTCTAATTGTAGAGCATTTAATAAATCCTCACCAATTTGAGGGTTTCTCATTTTATAATGCTTAGCCAAAAACTCATCATTAGAATTATTAAAAATTGATTTTACATGTAAAAATATTTTAATTAGAAAAAATACAAAGAAAGATGATAAAAAGAATATGTAATGGTTGATTAATGATGTTCTAACTAGTTGTGAAAAATAATAAATTGATTCTAGTAAAGATGCAAGTAGAAAGAAAATCATCATTCCAATTATAAGCTGTATGCATTCTTTGATGAATTGATGTTTTATTAATATTATTCTGTATGAATGTATGAACTCTTTTATGTTAGTATTTTTCATTATTTATTCAATGCATATAGGATGATATTGGTTCCAATTTCAAGAGCTTTTTCATGTAACTCTTGAGGAGCTCCGTGTATGTTAGGATTTTCCCATCCATCTCCTAAATCAGATTCATATGTATAGAGAACCATTAACTTCCCTTCATTAAATAAGCCTAGAGCTTGAGGACGTTTATTGTCGTGCTCATGTATTTTAGGGAGGCCATTTGGAAATTTATAATATATGTTGAAAATTGGATGCTCCAATGGTAATTCAACCCATTCTTTTTCAGGGAAAACGTTTTTCATTTCTCTTTTAAAATATTTATCCATTCCATAATTATCATCTGCATGTAAGAAAGCTCCATTTAATAATTGATCTCGAAGCATTTGAGCTTCATTATGATTAAATTTTATGTTTCCATGTCCTGTTAGATAAAAGTAATTACTATTATTAAAAATATCATCGCCAATTTTACCTCTCTTTTCTTGGGTATTGACTTTGATATTTGTATTATCCTTTACATATTGAAGTAGATTTGGAATAGAACTTGGGTCTGAATACCAATCTCCACCGCCATCATATTGAATGCGAGTAATTGAAAATGCACCTGGGATTGAAGCTTTTAGGATATTACTTAGTAATAATAGTAATAAAAAATGATATTTCATTTAAATCACTTTATAAACAATAAGTCCAATCATGACAATTAATGATACTTCAATCAATGCAACTCCAATGTTTCCATTTTTAATTTCTTGCCATTCATCAATGTCTTTTGACAATTTATTGAAAATGAAAACAGCCATTGCAACGCCGCATGAAAAACCAATGGATGCAGTCAGTGCCCAGCCAATTGCTCTAGAGTATTCTATTAATTGAGAATAAAAATCTAATCCCATATTTTATCCTTTCTTTTTATTGTAATTGTTCTATTCTATTCATGAATTGCTTTGGGTTAATTGAGCCCTGAGCTAAATTCATTACTAGCTCTTTTGAAGCTGTAAAAGTTACTTGTTGTGTTTCTTTCATTTCATATTGAATGTTGATTTTGATTTTTTTAATATGAATAGAGTGTTTTTGCAATTGTTTGCCTATTGAATAAAATCCTAGTAATGATAGTGATTTATGGTTTGTACGTCGACCTTTTAAGTGCAGCTGTAAGATTCCCTGTTCAATTAAAAAATCATTATTGGATATATTTTTATTGTATTGTTTAAGATGACCCTTAATTGAATCGAATAGGATATTATTTCCTCCAAATGAAAAAGTGACCAAAAACAATAAGCTGATTATACTAAATTTATAGTTCATTTTTGAATATAAATTTACATATTTTATTTGTTTTATGACGAAAGTTTAATAAGTATGAATTATTATGTTTTATTGCTAAATAAATTATTTTTGTTATTATTTCTTAATATTTCAATTATGATGGGATCTGGAGGTTTTGACCATGGAACTACTGTGGGAAAAAATAAATTACAAATGGACCTCACATTAAATCCATTTGATGTGATTGATTTTGGTCAAACATATGTTGTTGTAAGTTTTGGACTTGAAGATGATTTTGATTTGCATGGATATTTTTCACATCATGCCAATGGTACAAATCAATTTTATTATGGAGGTATGAGTCGGTTTATGGAAAAAAAATATTTAGATTTGTCAACTGCCATTGGTGTTAGACATACTGATTTTAGAATAGATATTTTTTTTCCACAAATTTTATATACTATTAAAATGAATAAGTTTAATATTGGTGGAAGTTTTGTTAATGTTGCAATTTTAAGGAGTTTTGAAAATTTGGGAACTACATTTGATATTGCAATTTTTTTCCCTATTGAGAAGTTAAGCAAAAAAGTTTTATTTATTGAAAAAATAGAATTAGGAATGGGTTTTTTTAGAAATTTAGGAAGAAATATTTACCCGACATATAGTGTTGATATGAAGTTTGATATTATTAATAAATAGTCAATACTAGGATATTATTTTTCATTCAATGCATTTAAAATAATTAAATTTTCAAGTCTTCATTATTATAAATTAATTATTAAAAAGTATGAAATATCAATTGACTATTCAATATGATGGTTCTGATTTCCATGGTTGGCAGGTGCAGCCTAAACAAAGAACTGTTCAAGGGGATATTGAAAAAGCACTTTGTAAAATTTTTTCAGAAAAAAAAATCACTTTGATTGGCGCAGGTAGGACAGATGCTGGAGTTCATGCCTTAGCTCAAGTTGCTCATGTTGAACTAAGTGATCGTTTTTCTCCAAATGAATTATGCCGAGCATTAAATGGAACCTTACAAAAAGATGTTAGAATCAATTTAGTGAAAACGGTACAAAGTGATTTTCATGCAAGGTTTTCTGCAATAGCACGTGAATATGAATATTATTTGATTAAAAATTATTCTCCAATAAATAGGCAATATGTTG
>JAYZCM010000012.1:0-5127 GCA_036338305.1 Fidelibacterota bacterium
GATAGAATTATTTCACTTCGACTTTATTCTGGCAATAAAGATCATCGTATTTTACAAGAAGCAATTCTTGGCTTTGGTGGCATTAGATTGTTAGAAATTTTAGGATATGATAATATTAAAACTTATCACATGAATGAAGGACATTGTTCTTTTTTAACATTGGCACTATTAGAAAAATATAATGGAGATGAAAATAAAGTTAGGTCCATGTGCCATTTTACTACCCATACTCCAGTTGAGGCGGGCCATGATCATTTTGCAATTGATAGATGTCGAAAATTATTACATGGTTTGCTTCCAGAAAATTTAAATCTTCCATCTTGGGTACAAGACAGCCGGCTACACATGACTGAGTTAGGTTTATATTTTAGTCGTTCTGCCAATGGTGTTTCAGAACTTCATGGGAAAGTTGCTCAAAATCAATTTCCTGATTTTACAATAAAACATATAACAAATGGAGTATATCATCCTTATTGGCTAGGGAAGTCATTCAAAGATCTTTTTGATGAAAAATTAAGTGGATGGAGAACAAAACCAGAATTATTGTTGAAATTACATGGCATTTCTAATGAAGAATTATCATTGGCGCATTTATTACAAAAAAAATCTTTATTAGGATATGCAAATTCACAAACGCAAAAAGCACTTTCATCAAATGTTCTAACTTTAGGTTTTGCTAGACGTGCTGCAGAATATAAACGAGCTAGATTAATTTTTTCTGATCCAGATAGACTTATGAAATTAGGAAAAAATAAATTACAGATTATTTTTGCAGGTAAAGCACATCCTAAGGATCAATTAGGTAAAGACATAATTAAAGAAATTGTAAATAATGCCAATAATTTAATGGGAAAAGTTAAAATAATATTTCTTGAAAATTATAACATGTGGTTAGGACACTTAATAACTTCTGGCGTAGATGTTTGGCTTAATACTCCGCTTAGGCCTAATGAAGCCTCTGGTACTAGTGGCATGAAAGCTGCATTAAATGGAATTCCTAATCTATCCATATTAGATGGTTGGTGGGCAGAAGGATGTCAAAATGGGAAAAACGGATGGGCAATTGGATCTGTAGATGCATGTGATGATGAATCAGATGCGGAATCCTTATATCAATTATTAGAGCAAGATGTCATTCCAATTTTTTATGATAATAAAGAAAAATGGATGCAGATAATGCGCAATTCCATTGAAACCTCCGTTCAATTTACAGCTGATAGAATGATAAAAGAATATCAAGAAAAATATTATCAAAATCATCATCAAGAAATTTTTAGTGTCATAAAGTGAATTTTTTTCAAAAACTATTATCATTATCATTGATTATTTGTTCATTTGTTTGGACAAAGCCAGAAATGGTAATCAATATTTGGCATCAAATGCTTTATGAAAATAGACAAGTATTAAGAGAAGTGTGTGATGATTATGAAAAAATACATCCTAACATAAAAATAAATCTTACTTATAGAGAGACTGAAGAACTACGATCTAGTTATCAAGCAGCAGCCATGGGGGGGAGCGGACCAGAACTAATTTATGGTCCATCTGATCAAGTAGGTCCTTTTTCTGTAATGGGCATAATTACTCCTTTGGATGAGTTGTTTTCATCTTCATATTTTAATGAATTTGTGGATAATGCCTTGGTAAAATCTAATGAAAAAATTTGGATGGTAGGTGATGTTGTAGGAAATCATCTCATGCTTATTTATAATAAACGATTAATTGCATCTCCTCCTGAAAATACTAATGATTTAATTAGATTGGGAAAAAAATTAACAGTTGACATTAATGGTGATGGGAAAATTGATCAATATGGTTTAGTATGGAATTTTACGGAACCTTTTTTCTATGTTCCTTGGCTTGGAGGCTTTGGAGAATGGTTATTAAATGATGATAATTCTCCAAATTTAAATACTGAGGCTAATGTAAAAGGTTTTGAGTTTATTAAAAGTCTTAGAGATGATCATGGAATTATTCCAAAGGAGTGTGATTACGAGATTGCAAATGCCATGTTTAAAACAGGTAGAGCAGCCATGATAATTAATGGTGATTGGAGCTGGGGTGATTATGTTGATGTGGTTGATTTTGGAATAGCTAGGTTACCTAAAGTTAGTGAAACTGGTAATTGGCCTTCTCCCTTAATTAGTACTAAAGGATATTCAATTAATGTTAATACGAGTGGAAAAAAATTAATTGAAACAAAAAAATTGATGAAATATCTTACAAGTTCAAAAATTCAATTATATTTTACGGAGCGTTTAAATACACAACCATCATCAATCATAGCATTAAGTGACTCAAGAGTTAAAAATAACATCTTATTACAAAAATCTTCAGAAATAATTGAAGTAGGTAGGCCCATGCCCATCATCCCAGAGATGAGAGCCATTTGGGATGCGCTTAGAGAACAATATCAAGCGGTTCTTGGTGGAACAATCGAACCTGAGATGGCAGCTAAAAGATCGCAAGAAAATTCAGTCAAACAAATTTCCATAATGAATGAAATAATTGAACCAGGAATACAAGCTAAAATGATAAAACTTTTTTTATGGCTGTCATTAATCATTTTGTTTGTGATTTTCTATAAGCAGCTACCAGACTTCATGGTCGATTTTAAAAACAATAAAATTGCTTATGCATTTTTTCTACCGGCTTTATTAGCCATAATGGGTGTTGTGATTTTCCCATTTTTTTATAATATTTTTATTTCTTTGTCAAATTATTCATTACGCACTTTTAATGATTGGCAGTTAATTGGATTTAATCATTATTTATCAGTTTTAGGAGATTTTCAATTTTATTCCATTTTGGGTAAAACTGTTTTATGGACTACGTTTAATATTTTTTTCCATGTGTCTTTGGGTATTTTTTTGGCGGTTTTAATTAATCAAACCTTACCCGCAAAACCTATTCTTCGAACTTTATTGATAATTCCTTGGGCGTTGCCACAATATATCGCTGCATTAAGTTGGAGAGGAATGTTTAATCAAGAATATGGTGCAATTAATTTGGTAATTACAAAATATTTAGGATTGCCGGCAATTCAATGGCTTAGTCAGCCAACAGAAGCATTTGTTGCTTGCATTTTAACAAACATTTGGCTTGGTTTTCCTTTTATGATGGTAATTGCTCTTGGTGGTCTACAGTCAATTCCAAATGAATTGTATGAAGCAGCGCGAGTTGATGGTGCAAATCGTTGGCAACAATTTAAAAACATTACCCTTCCCATGCTAAAACCTGTAATGATTCCAGCAATTGTTTTGGGAACTGTTTGGACCTTTAATAATATAAATGTGGTATGGCTTGTCAGTAATGGAGGGGAACCTTCAAATCAAACACATATTCTAGTTAGCTTTGTATATAAGGCAGCATTTAATTTATATAGATATGGATATGCCGCAGCTTTATCCATGATTATTTTTCTTGTACTTCTTTTATTTGTATTGTTTTTTTTGAAACGAACTCGTGCAACTGAAGGAGTTTATTAATGAATAAAAAATTAGAAATAATTTTGACATTCATGTTTTTATCATTGTTTTCAATTGGAACCATATATCCTGTTTTAAATATCATGGGTGTTTCTCTTAGAAGTGATAATGCATTTCAAACCCAATCACTTTCTTTGATTCAAGTAAAAGAAAATTTTGAAGATATTAATAATAATGGTAAATGGGATGAAGGTGAACTATTTACTGATAATAATGGTAATGGAATTTGGGATTCTGGATCTAGTTTTAAATCTTATGTTACCTTATTCATGAATACAGATTTTTTACTTTGGGCTAGAAATTCCATTATAATATCATTATTAGTTACAATGACTGGTGTCATATTTGCTTCTACGGGTGGATATGCTCTCTCAAGATTTAAATTTAAGGGAAGAGAGTTTGGCATGATTGCACTTTTGACAACACAAATGTTTCCAGCAACCATGCTTTTATTGCCATTTTTTATTTTACTTTCTTATTTGGGATTAATTAATTCTTATTTTGGATTAATAATAATTTATTCATCTACTGCACTTCCGTTTTGCATATGGCAAATGAAAGGGTATTATGATACAATTCCTCCTTCGTTAGAAGAGTCTGCAAGACTTGATGGTTGTACGAGATTTCAAGCTTTTTATAAAATAATATTACCACTATCTAGTCCAGCACTTGTCATTACGGCACTTTTTAGTTTTATGGCAAGTTGGAGTGAGTATGTCGTAGCAGCAATAATATTACAAGATCCAAAATTATATACACTTCCTCTTGGTTTAAAATCTTTTCAGGCAAGTTTATCTACTCAATGGGGTTTATATGCTGCAGGAGCAGTAGTAGTTAGCATTCCAGTTACCTTTTTATTTATTTCTTTATCCAAATATTTAGTTTCTGGTCTTACCATGGGAAGCGTAAAAGGATAAAATATAAAATCATAACATGGATGAGAATATTACATGAGTAAAGTACAGCTTAAAAACATAAGTAAATCATATGGTGAAAATGAAATTTTACATGATATGGATTTAGAAGTTAACGATTCTGAATTTTTAGTTTTGGTAGGCCCTTCAGGTTGTGGGAAATCTACAACTTTAAGATTGATTTCAGGTTTAGAATCACCAAATTCTGGAGAAATTTTCATGGATGACATCTTAATTAATCCCATGGATCCCTCCAAGCGTGACATTGCGATGGTTTTTCAAAATTATGCATTATATCCTCAAATGACTGTTAAGGAAAACATGGCGTTTGGGTTGAAAATTAGGAAGTTTTTAAAAAAAGAAATAGATGCTAGAGTAATTGAAGCGGCTGAAGTATTAAAGATTAATGATTTGCTTGATAGAAAACCAAAAGAACTTTCTGGGGGGCAGCGCCAAAGAGTTGCTTTAGGAAGGGCCATTGTAAGAAAACCCAAGGTGTTTTTATTTGATGAACCATTATCTAATTTAGATGCCAAGTTAAGACAAGAGATGAGAATTGAAATAAAAAAACTACATCAGCTATTAGGTACAACCATGATATATGTAACACATGATCAAACTGAAGCCATGACAATGGGAGATAGAATCGTAGTAATGAATAATGGAAAAATTGAACAAATTGATTCTCCTCAAAATACTTATTTAAAACCCAAAAGTATTTTTAC
>JAYZCM010000013.1:0-5742 GCA_036338305.1 Fidelibacterota bacterium
ATGATGGATTTTGGTGAAGATATTTATCCTTCAGATTTATATCATCAAATGGGTGATTGTTTTACGATTAAAACAGAGGTTGATAAGTTTGTTCAAACCATAAAAGGCATAGCTCATCGCCTTCGTCAGTAGTTCCAGACTCTCATAGACTAAATAATATATTCTTCTTTGTAACGCATTGAGTGAGCAAGGTTACAATATTTTTGAAAATTGATTTTTATATTTATGTTATGATTTTATCATTTTTTATAAATACAAATTGTTACAGAAATATACAAGGAGTAAGGTGAGTAATGAGAGTATTTTACTATAGTTATTTTTTTTTAGATATAAAAGGGGCATTTTTTTGAAGAATTTATTATTATTTTTATTATTTTCTTATCTTTTTGCAAAAGAGGATAGTGTGATGGAATTACCCATTGGTCTGACTGAGGATGAAAAAAATAAAATTCATATCATTGAAGAGATGGGGCGTGAAACTGATCCTCCACCAACTCCCATAAGAAATATTGCAGAGTTTGAACCAATGCAGGGTGTGCTGATTCGCTATCCTTTTGGCATTTCAACATCCATCATAAAGGAAATGGCTGAAGATGTCATTATATATTGCCTAGTTTCTTCAAGTTCACAAAATTCAGCTTTTAATTCTATGAATGGGGCTGGGGTGGACATGGATAATGTTGAATTTATAATTGGTTCCACAGATAGTTATTGGACAAGAGATTATGGGCCTTGGTGGGTTGTTGATGGAGATAGAAATATAAGTGTTGTAGATTTTACATATAATAGACCTCGTCCAAATGATAATAATGCTCCATATAAAATGGCAAATTATCTTAATGCACCATATTTTGCTTCTGACATAATTACTGCAGGTGGAAATTATATGACGGATGGTTATGGTATTTCGGCATCTTCTTCTCTTGTTTATGAAGAGAATAGCATGAGTAATATGCAAATGCATGCAACAATGGAAAACTATTATGGAGTTCATACCTTTCATGTAGTAGACGATCCAAATAATACATACATTGATCATATTGATTGCTGGGGGAAATATCTGTCACCTCATAAAGTATTGATTAGGGAAGTTCCAACGTGGCATGCTCAATATGATGAAATAGAGGAAGTAGTAGATTATTTTTCTAATACTTTAACAATTTATGGTGAACCATGGGAAGTATTTAGGGTTTATACAGGCTCTAATCAACCATATACAAATTCTTTGATTTTAAATAAAAAAGTTTTTGTGCCTATAATGAATAATTCTTACGATGATGATGCTTTGGCTGCTTATCAAGAAGCAATGCCTGGTTATGAAATATTAGGGTTTACTGGATCTTGGGAATCTACTGATGCTTTACATTGTAGGATTAAAGGTATACCTGATTTAAACATGTTGCAAATTTTTCATAATCCAATTAATGATCAAGATATCCCTCAATCTAGTTATTTAGTGGATGCAATCATTGATGATTTGAGTGGTGAAGGTTTAATTGAGAATGAATTAAAAGTTGTGTGGTGGACTGATGAAATGGATGAAAGTGAAGCGCTCATAATGAATGTTTGTTCTCAAGACATATTAGATTGTTATACTGCTTCCATACCTGGCCAATCAAGTGATGTCATGATAAAATATTATATTCAGGCATTAGATAATTCAGGTCGTTTGGAAACTTTGCCTATGGCAGGATATTTTTCTTTCATGGCTTTAGGTGGGACCGTTTATGAATCTGGTGATTTAAACTTGGATGGAATAGTTAATATTTTAGATGTAGTTTCGATGGTTAATGTAGTACTTGGAAATGAAGAACATGAATTAGCAGATTTGAATGATGATGGAATAGTTAATATATTAGATGTAATTATTCTTGTAAATATTATTTTGGAGAATTAATTAAATGAAAAAATATTTAATATTATTTCTTTTAGCAAGCATTTTGTCCGCGAAAGAGGTTTATAAACAAATTCGTATTTATTATCAGAATCAAGATCAATTATTTCAATTACTTCAATTAGGAATTGATATTGATCATTCTCATGGGGAGAAAAATGAATGGATTGAATTTGCTATTGCTGAAAGTAAATTGTCTACATTAAATTCTAATTTTTTTGATTATGAAATAATTCATCAAAATTTAGAAGAATTTTATCTTTCTCGATTAGAACATGATTTTGAATCAAGAGATTTTGAATTAGGTTCCATGGGAGGGTATTACACCTTTGATGAAATTGAAGAGCAATTAGATAAATTACATGAAAATTTCCCTAATCTTATAACTGAAAAATTATCATTAGGGCAAACTTTAGAAGGTAGAGATGTTTGGATGGTGAAAATTAGTGATAATCCGAATGTTGATGAAGATGAGCCCGAAATGTTATATACAGGCTTACATCATGCTCGTGAACCGATGAGTTATATGAATCTATTTTATTTTATGAATTGGTTAACTGAGAATTATGGTATTGACCCTGAAGCAACTGCATTAGTTGACAATAGAGAGTTATATTTTTTACCTGCCATTAATCCAGATGGGCTTGTTTATAATCAACAGATTGCACCTAATGGTGGAGGAATGCAAAGAAAGAATATGAAAGAAAGTTGTCTAAGTTCTCCTGATGGAATAGATTTAAATAGAAATTATAGTTTCATGTGGGGTTATGATGATTCTGGTTCTAGTTCAGATGGGTGTAGTGAGACATATAGGGGAGCAATGCCCTTTTCTGAATTAGAAACTCAGATAGTTAAAGAATTTGTTGAATCACATGATTTTCCAATTGCCTTAAATTATCATAGTTATAGCAATTTATTGATTTACCCATATGGTTATGATCCAAGTATTCCAGTACCCCAAAATGATTTAGATATATTTTTAGAATATGGTGAAATAATGACTCAATATAATAATTATTTGTTAGGAACTGGCATTGAAACTGTTGGCTATACAGTTAATGGAGAGGCATGTGATTGGATGTATGGAGAACATGGTATTTTTGCATATACTCCTGAAATAGGGAATTTTGATGATGGATTTTGGCCAGCAACTAATCGCATCATTCCTTTAGCTGAAGAAAATTTGTTTCCAAATAAATTTGTCGCATGGAATGTTGGTGCATCTTACGATATTGATTTTTCCATAGATGAAGGGCCATATGTTCCAGGAAATACATATGGAACTAATTTGTCAATATTTAATCAAGGTTTAGGTGACTCAAATGGTTCATTAATTTTATCCATCAGCTCTTCTGATGGAAATGTATTGTTTGAAACAGAATCTGTTGAAATAGGTGCTTTAGAATCTAGAATGAGTATTGATTTAGGAGATATATTAACATTTCAAATTTCACCGACAGCTCCTAATGGAGTAATGGCAGAATTTATGATTCATATACTTGATGATGATGGATATGATCATTCTACCATGGTTGAAATAATTATAGGTGAATCAGAATCTTTAGTCTCTTATGATTTTGAACAGAGTAATGGTTGGTTGGTAGGTTCTGCTGATGATGATGCAACTGCAGGTATTTGGGAGTTGGCAATACCAGTAGCAACATTTTTTGATGGGAATCAAGCTCAAGCGGGAGAAGATTATTCTGAAGAAGGTGAAAAATGTTTTTTGACTGGTGCATCAACAAGCCCAGGTAGTGTAGGCTTTGATGATGTTGATGGGGGAAAAACAACATTATTTTCTCCAGTCTTTAATTTAGTTGATTATGATGAAGCATTAGTTTCATATTCACGTTGGTATACTAATGATGTAGGTGATAACCCTGGAACAGACTATTGGACAGTTGATGTCACTGCTAATGGTGGGGAAACTTGGAGTAATTTAGAAAATTCAAATGAATCCCAAGATCAATGGATTAAAAAAACATATTTACTTTCAAATTTTATTGAATTTTCAGATGACATACAATTTCGTTTTGTTGCAGAAGATGTAAATAATCCAGGAGATTCTGGTACAGGAGGCTCTATAGTTGAGGCTGCAATAGATGATTTTAGTATTTCAATATTTAACCAAGAAACTCAATTGCAAGGGGATATAAATGGAGATGGAGGGTTGAATGTATTGGACGTTGTAGCACTTGTAAATTTCATTTTATCTGCAAATTGCCCTGATTCATCTGATGTTAATTCAGACGGTGGGTGCAATGTCCTTGATGTAGTTACATTAGTTAATTTGATTTTAGAATGAATAAAATGAAAAATATTATAATTTCAGCCATTGGTCCTGATCAGCCAGGTATAGTTGCAAAGCTATCTAATGTGATTAATAGCCATGGCGGCAATATTCAAGAGAGTAGAATGACAATTTTAGGTTCAGATTTTGTTATGATTTTATTAATAGGCTTAGATGCTGATTGGGAAGAATCATTGTTAGTTTCTCTTGAATCTATTAAGGAGCTTTCCATAATCACAAAAGAAACTAATTCAAAAAAAATAGTTAAAGGAGACTTTTTTAACATTGAATTAAATGGTGCTGATAATGAAGGCATAGTTAATGTATTGTCTGATTATTTAGTTAAAAAATCCATGAATATTCAAGATATGGATACTAATATTTCAAATGCTCCCATTACTGGTACTCCATTATTTAACCTTAGGGCATTGATTGAAAAAACTAAAGAAATTAATTTAATTGAAGTGAAAAATGATTTAAGTGCATTAGGGAAAAAGTTAGGTGTTGAAATTAATCTTTTAGATTAATGTTTAATACTGACTTGACCCGAAATAAAACCGCCAATAACCACTCGAACCAACTACTGCTTGCAGATACTGAATATCAGCAGTAATATTCATATATTTCTGAAGAGATATGGCATCACTGTTCACACTTAGAACCTCTGATGGAACTACTACTTACTATGGTTCTGTCTACATTGATGGGAAGCGGTATAGAAAGAAACTTTCCACTACAAAATCTACTGCTCAAAAGATGCTAACACAGTATGAGCGTGAACTTGCAATTAATCCACCTCAAATAATTAATAATGAGATTCCGCTAGTAAAAGCTAAACTAGAATTTCTTAAAGACATTGAGCTTACATCTAACATACATAAGAAATACTTTGATGTTATTAAATCTAATCTTACTCTATTTATTACATTTTGCATCTCCCATGATGTAGCAGATGTAGGAAATGTAGCTGTAGAACATGCCAAAGAATATTTCCATTTAAGATGTAAAAGCAGAGCCTATAATAAGTACCAATCTAACATAGATGATTACATCCCAAAGCTGACACCTAAGACAATTAACAGTGAACTGAGTATCCTTAAACGTTTCTTTAATTATTGTATTGATATGCAGTGGATTGAGTCTAATCCATTTAGACTTATTAAAGCTTTAAGAATACCAATTAAAGAGAGGTATTTCTTTTCAGATAATGAGATAAATATGATTCTAGAAAATGGGGTTATATTCAAGCGATTCTATGAGGTTTTATTATATACAGGCATCAGACCTACTGATTGCTATAAACTCGCTAAAAAGCACCTACAGGGACGTTATTTGACCCTTAGAATGAATAAAACGGGTCATAGATTATCAATACCGCTTTCTAACCATGTAATATCTATCTTAGAGGCATTAAGTAAAGATTCTGAATCTGATGAAACGCTACTTTTTAAAGCATTTAAATCAGATAGACAAAAGAAGAATTGTGTTAAAACAATGCAGTCTAATTTTACTACTGACTTTGTCCGTAAGAATAACATCAACCTGCACACCTTCCGCC
>JAYZCM010000014.1:0-18862 GCA_036338305.1 Fidelibacterota bacterium
CCATTTTTAATGGCATTTGCAAAATCTTTTGGGTACATTTTTTTAACACCTTGGGAGCCATCGCTAATACCTTGAAAAAATTGAGCTAATATAACTCCTGAATTTCCTCTTGCACCATCTAAAGCTGCATCTGCAAAATAAGATAACATTTGATCGGCATCAGAGTGATTTTTTTCCTTTGTTAATTCTAAAATAGAAGTTAAAGTAAATGCCATATTGGTACCAGTATCACCATCTGGTACAGGGAATACATTTATTTTATTCAAGTATTCTTGTCTAGATAATACGTTATAAGCCCCAGAGGTTAGTGCTATGCGCCAACGATTCCCATCTAAATATGTAATTTTGTTCATGTTTTTTTATAAATGGAATTACTTGATAATAAGGTTACGAATAAGTGTATTAAAAAAAAAAGAAATTTAGGGTATTAATATTTTTGTGAAAAATTTTAAAAATCTTATGGTTTTTAAAGCATCAAACCAACGATGAAATTGGTTTATGAAATGTATTTTTGAGGATGATGAAGCTTGTAGCTTTGGCCAAATGTGTTTAATGTTTTCATTAATAATATATTTAGTTAATTCTATATCAATATTGTTTGTTTTATTAAATAGTTCATGGAAATTTAATTTCCATGAAGAAGTCCCTACGGCTAACCATTTTTTAAGATAATCAAATGCCTGGTCAGAATAACATAAGCTATTTATGTCAAATCCTTTTTGAGCTTCAATCATTCTATAACCTGTACCTAAATAAATTCTATTTTCTAATCTGCTTGAGGGATAAACAAGTATTTTATTAATTGTTTTTACTCCACAATATTTAGAAAGTGCTTGTAAAAAATAAAAGTCTTCTGTAGCCTTTTTTTTAGGCATTCCACCTATTGAAACATAAGCTTTTACTGTACAGATCATTGTAGACCCCATTGAGACATATCCATATGGAGACCCTGAAGCTTTCATTTTATTTGCAGTATTTTTTAAGAAATTTTCGTATTTGATAATTTGCTTTGTTATTGATCTATCATTGGAATTTATATGTTTAAATTTTACTACTGCAGCTTGAATTTGTGTTGTATTAAAATGATTAATGATTGTTTTAAAGTAATTTTTATTAATAATGGAATCTGCATCAGTTGAAAAAATTAAGCTATTATCATTAATCAAATAAGGAATAGCTAAATCCATGCCTATTTTTCTAGCAAGTCCAACTCCTGCATATTTTTTTGGAAGTTCTAATTTTTTTGAAAATGCATCAATTATTCCAATTGTAAAATCAAATGAATTATTTATTAGTAATTCATAAGTTTTTTTATTGTTATATTTTATGATTTCACTATCTATTTCTGAATTGTTAATTACAATAATAATAATAATATTTTTTAATATTAAATCTCCATTTTTTTCTATGCTTTTTAACAAAACAGGTAGGTGTTCATATTCATTTAAGCATGGAATTACCATAGCATGAGAAAATTTTTGTTTAAATGTTGGATGAATTTTCCATGGTGCACTTATGCCTCTTTTTATTAAATAATTATTGGTAGAATACATTATTAATTTATGATTTTATAAGTTTTATTATGGATTCGTAGTTTCCCTCATTTACCCAATTAATTTTTATCCCATTTTTTTCAATATTACGAAAAAATGTCATTTGTCGTTTAGAAAATTGATGAATGGCTATATTTAGTTTTTCTATCATTTCTTCTTTAGAAATTTTTTCTTGTAGATAGAGACTTATATAACGATATTCTAATCCAAAACTTTCTAATTGTAAATGGTTAAGGCCATTATTAATTAGTGTTTCTACCTCTTCAATCATTCCTTCATTTAATCTTTCATGTAACCTTTTTGTAATTTTTTCTCTTATAATTTTTCTAGGGAAATCTATTCCTATTATTAGTGGATTATTGAATTTGAATTCCATGCTATGATGTTGGTTCGATTTAGTTAATTTCTTATTCATTTCAATTTCAATGGCTCGAATTACTCTACGTTTTGTATCAATAAGATATTCAGTTATATCATCATCAATAATAGAATTTAATTTTTTTATTAGCTCATGTAAACTAAGAGCTTCTAAGTTGACTCTTAATTGCTTATCTGGTTTTACAGCGGGTAAATGGAAATCCATTAATATGGCTTTTATATATAATCCAGTACCTCCACATAAGATTGGAATTTTCCCTTTTTGAGATAATTCTAGGATTATTTTTTTAGTATCTTTTTGGAATTGAAAAACATTATAGTTTTTTTGTGGGCTTATAATATCAATAAGATGATAGGGTATTTTTTTATTGTTAATAATATATTCATGAAGGTCTTTTCCAGTACCAATGTCCATTCCTTTATAAACCTGCCTAGAATCTGCCGATATGATTTCACCATTTATTTCATTTGCAATTTTAACTGCTAATTTTGTTTTTCCAGTTGCAGTTGGACCAAGAATGACAATAAGGTCATGAACGGTTCTATTTTTCATTTATTATAAGTATGGTTAATTTGAGATGAATATTATACTTAAATACAGGTAATGGTTTAGTTTAAAACTGTATGAGCTTTATAAACAGATTGTATTTTATTAGTACTTTCATTTAAATGTGCATTTGTATAATCATCAAATTTATTGAAAGAGATTAGTGCTGTAACTATTTTTTCATTGATTTGTTGTAGGCTTATTCTTGCCAAAGCAATTGCATCACTATGGAAATAATTTTTTTCATTTAAAAGAATTGCACTTAATATTTCTATATGAGATTTTTGTAAATCTCTACGAAAACTATTAATATTTTCTTTATTATTAATTTCAGACCATATGGAATTTGTAATTATTTGAAATAATTCAGAAAGTGTAAAAACTTCTTCTCCAGGTAAATATTTTAATTCATTATCTCTTACTCTAGAAAAAATTCTAGGATTATGAAGTCTAGATAATGTTCCAGATTGTATCCATCGTATATAATCATGAATGGGAAAATCAATTCGACTCATTCTCCATACACGTCCACGAAAATCTCCTTCACGTTCTGGTGCAAGTTTATTTAAAAGGTCTGGTTCAAATTCAAATGATTCTTTTGATAAAATATTATTAATTAAAAAATTCAAAGCTTCACGTTGTTTTGTTGCTGGTACCACATTAAAAGGATTTTTATCTCCAGGATCTCCCATATGATGTCTGCTGTGATAAATTCCTCCAATATATTTTGCAATATTGCGAGAGGCACTATGATATTGACGAAGTGCTCTATCAAAAATATTACGTATTTTTACATATTTTTCACCTTTTTTTGTAAAATATGTTGGAATGGAATCCCAGAGAGCTTGAGATAATTCAAACATTTTCTCATAATATTTAATTGGGTCATTAGTTAGGTCCCATGCATTGGAATGTGGATCAATACCTCGTGTTGAAAGGCCATATGTATCTTCATCAGTACCATATCTGAGTAATGGGTCTGTTGATCTAGAGGCTATTTTATTTAGAAATTTCTGTTCAGACATTTTAGATTGATTTGATTCTTTGTAGGCATATTCTATTGCCCAATAATCATAGATTCCAGGTTTGGTTTGAAAAAAGTTTTGTCCATCAAATATATTGACTGGTTGATAATCCATGACAGAGCCACTTATACCATTTTTATTAGTAAATTCTAAATCACTTAATTGTTCAATTGAATAAATTGAACTTGCTTTAAAATTATGTCGTAAACCTAAAGTATGTCCTACTTCATGTAATACTAAATCAACTAATCCATCATGAATATATTTCTGCAATTCCTCATCATTTCCATTTATTATATTAGAGGCTTTCATTAAATCCCATGCTGATGCCATTTCTGCATGAAGGTGCTCTCCATAATCACAATGATTTGAAGGGAAATCTATTTCTTGCAAATCATTTTCAAAGTCTATTGATAAGGGGTTTATGAGTGGCTTTACAAAATCTGTATGTGTTTTATAAAAACTTCTTACAAAGTCTGCACTAATTCTAATATCAGCATCATAAAGTTCTCCTGTATAAGGATTGGCTCGTGATGGTCCTACGGCATAGCCTGAACCAGGTTGAAAAATCCAACGAATGGTATTGTATCTTACATCTGCAGGGTCCCATGTAGCATTTTCAGGCATTTGTTTGACAATGATTGCATTTTTGAAACCTGCAGCCTCAAATGCTTCATTCCAAGCTAATATGCCTTCTCTAACTGCATCTCGAAATTCATAAGGAACAGTGTTTTCTATCCAATAAACAATTGGTTGAATAGGTTCAGAAATTTGATCTGTAGGATTTTTTTTCCGTAAATCCCATCTATTTATATATCGAATATATGGTGAATCTTTTCGAAGATCAGTGTAATCTTGATAAATTGTAGTAAAATGTCCAATACGATCATCAGATATTCTTGGAAGATAATCAGTTTCTTTTATTTTAGATAAACTAATGTGGTATGTACTTATCATGCTACTTGAGTTAGGTAGGGTATATATGTAGATTGGTTTTTTCCCTTTAAAATGAAGAGATACTTCGATCTCACTATTGAAAGGAAAAGACTTAATATCTTTAAAATAGCTATCTTTTTTGTCAAAGCTATATACACCTTGACTTTTCATTGTAATTCTTTCTATATCGTATAAGAAGATATCACTAAGATTTGCAAGTATTGCACCTGTTTCAGGGTGAGGCTTACTAACTATTTTTGTAGATGCTAAAATAGAATTAGACTTATGAGATTCTACTGATTTATGAAAGGGTGAATTTGTTTCTGCTCTAAATTTTAAATTAACATTAATATATTGAATTCTTTCACCTACTTTTTTAAACATAAATGGATATTCATCCAACATTGAGCTACCATCAAGTAAAAATGCATCACCTGATTGCCGTGTTAAGCCTGCCAGGTAAATTGTTTCAAATTGATCAGGTAAAATTTCAACATATGCTTTATTATTATTTTCATTCCAGTAAATGGTAAATAAACCTTCAATTTTTTTAAAATCTTTTATGATATCTTCAAATGTTTTTTGCGAAGATTTATTTTTAAGGGATACCTTTTTTGAAGTTTTTTGCTTGATTTTCTTTTTTTCTAAGAAATCAGTATTAAGATTTTTATAGGGGTCAGAAAATGCGTGGTTGAAAAAAATAAACCAAATGAAAAGTTGCAGAAAATTTCTATTAATAAAAAAATTCATTAATTAATAAATAAATTTAAGTCAATTTGACTATTTTTTTTCATAATAATTAAAAATATATTAGTTTATTTTGTTTGTAAAATGGATTTTACTTTATTTATTAAATTGAGCACTTCAGATTTAGTCGGTGCTTCAGCATATATTCTAATAATTGGTTCGGTATTTGATTTTCTAATATGTAGCCAAGAGTCATTCCAAATTAATTTTAGCCCATCCAAATGGTTTTGCTTGGCTTTGGGAAAAGCCTTTTGAATTTTATTTATTGCAATTTCAGCATTAATATTATTTAATTCTATTTTATCTTTTAACATGATGTATTGTGGCATGGACTGGAAAACTTGGCTAACTGATTTGTTTGTTTGTGCCATACGATTTAAAAAAAGTGTGACACCAATTAGAGAATCTCTCCCTAAATGACTTTCTGTAAGTATGACTCCTCCATTGCCTTCTCCTCCAAGCATGGAATTTATTTCTTTCATTTTATTGACTACATTTATTTCACCAACGGCTGTTCGAATAACATTGTTACCATATTTTTTTGCTATTCTATCAACTGCTAAAGTAGTTGACAGATTAGTTACGATGTCTTTATTTGATTGTGTTGATTTTAGAAAACCATCAATACAAAATACCAAAGTATATTCTTCGCCTAAAGGAATTCCTTTTTCATCAATAATTGCTAAGCGATCACCATCTGGATCTGTTGCAAAACCCATATCAGCTTTGTTATCAATAACAGCATTTTTTAAATCATTTAAATTATGAGGAAGTGGTTCGCATCCTCTTGGAAATACTCCATTTGGATTACAGTGTAAGGAATATACTTTACAACCAAGAGCTTTTAGCATTTTTGGGAGAGCTTTAGATGCCGCGCCATTGACTGCATCAATTACGACAGTAAATTTTTTATTTTTTATTGCTAGTAAGTTAATCATTGATAATTTAAGGGTGTGTTCTACATGGCTAAGATAACCATCCTTAATAGCAATTATTTTCCCTTGTGTTTTTATCTCGTTTGAAATGTTATTTATTTTTTTAAATAATGCTTCATTTTTTTCTTCATTTAAAAAACAGCCATTATAATCAATAAATTTTAACCCATTCCATTCTTCAGGGTTATGGCTTGCTGTAATGACTATTCCTCCAGCAAATTTGTTTTTTTCAACTAGAAATTGAGCTGTTGGTGTTGGAATGATATTGTAGTTAAAAACATTTCGTCCACATTTTATAAGAGTTTCAGATGCAATTTTTATTAAGTCCTGTCCATGGATACGACTATCTCTCGCTAATAATATATCGCCATTTTTTTGAATGTTTGAAAATGCTTGAATATGGTCAGATAATATTTTTTGTGTGAGGGTTTTTCCTACTATTCCTCTAACACCTGAAATTCCTTGGATTAATTTCATGGTTTAAATTAAACCATGATTGGTAAAGATAAAAATGATTCAAATAAAAAATCCAAAATTTTTTTTGGATTTTTTATTTGAATTTGAGAATAAGTTTATTTAACCAAGATATTGGCGTAATTTTCTACTTCTAGAACGATGTCTAAGCCTACGAATCGCTTTTTCTTTTATTTGTCTTACTCGTTCACGAGTTAAACCAAATTCTTCTCCAATTTCATTAAGAGTAAGTGCATAAGATTGTCCAATCCCAAAGTACATACGAATAACTTCTCTTTCTCTATCTTTTAGAGTATCTAAGGCTGCAGAGACTTCTTCTTGCAGAGAGTCCATTTGTAACTCTTTATCAGGTTCTTCAGTTGCACCATCTGGTATGACATCTAATAAACAATTTTTATCTTCATCTGAAAATGGAGTGTCTAATGAATGATGCCTGCGAGAAATACGTTGTGCATCATTTACTTCATGAGGCTTCATTTCTAATTGCCTTGCTAGTTCATCTGCTCTAGGAGCACGTTCAAACTCTTGTTCTAATCTTTCTGCTGCTTTATTTATCTTTGAAATAGTACCTACCCGATTTAATGGTAAACGAACAATACGAGAATGCTCAGCTAAAGCTTGTAGGATGGATTGTCTAATCCACCATACTGCATATGAAATAAATTTAAAGCCTCTAGTTTCATCAAAACGTTCAGCTGCTTTTATTAGTCCTAAATTCCCTTCATTAATTAGGTCTGTCAATGGAAGCCCTTGTCCTTGATAATCTTTTGCAACACTTACTACAAATCTTAAATTTGCTTCAGTAAGTTCTTTAAGGGCAAGTCTATTACCTTGTTTGACAGCAATTGCTAATTCCACTTCTCTCCCAGGATCTAATGGATCATAGCGACTAATTTCTTGTAAATATTTACTTAAAGATCTATTTGCATCACTACCTAATTTTTTTATTTTTTTCTCAAGCTTGGCAATTTTTTTCTTTCTTTGTTTTTCTTGTTTGCTTTTTTCAGCCATTAAAAGCTCTTCTTCTTCAGTCAGTTCATCTTGTACTTCTTCAGGTTCTAATTCACCTTGATTCATTTTGGTTGGAATCGTATTTTTATTATTTTTAATTTTTTTAGTAGTAGTAGCTTTTTTAGTAGTAGTTTTTTTGGTAGCCGTAGCTTTTTTAGTAGTAGTTTTTTTGGTAGCCGTAGCTTTTTTAGTAGTAGTTTTTGTAGCCATTTATATCCTTAAGGTTGATAAATTATTGTATAGCTTGGAAATTTAAATCTTATTATAAAAATAAAACAATCATATTCTCTTTAATAATTGTAAATAATTTTTTGGAGATAGTTCTTCGGGTCTCATATGTGCCCATTCGCCAAGTAAGCCTAGTTTATTAATTTCTGGTAAGTTATTTTTTAATTTTTTTCTACGTTGAGAAAATGCTTTTTTAATCAATTGAGAAAAATCATCAATATTTGGGATATTATTATTATTTCGACTAAAAGTTACAAATGCAGAATCAACTTTGGGTTTAGGTATGAACATTTGCCTTGGAATAATCAATTCAATATTTGTTTTACAATAGACTTGACACATAATGGATAGTCTTCCATAGGATTTGCTATTAGGTTTTGAAATAATTCTTTCTGCAACTTCTTTTTGAAACATGAGCCCCATCTTGTTCCAATTACTTATTTTCAGCAATTTAAATAAAATTGGACTACTAATATTGTATGGAAGATTGCCTATTACTATAATGTTTTTTGGGATTCGCGTAAAATCCCATTTTAAAATATCGGCTTCAAAAAAAGTAGCATTTGAAAAAGCTTTATTTTTTAATTTTTTTATCAACAAAGGATCTATTTCAATGCCATATAAATAATTAATTTTTTTAACTAACTTATTTGTTAGAGCACCTTCTCCAGGTCCTATTTCTAATATTTTATCAGTTGTTTTTAAATTTAAACAATTAATTATGTTTGATATTATTGTTTCATCAATTAAAAAATTTTGTCCCCATTTTTTTCGAAATGGATGCTTCATGTAATAAAGTTAATTATTTAATTTGACAAAAAGTTTATGCGCAGTTTCATAGGTTGAATTTGCAACTTCTTGAACGCATATATCTTTAATGTCTGCAATTTTTTCAGCAATTATTTTAACATGTGCAGGTTCATTTGTTTTTCCACGATGCGGAATTGGGGCTAAATATGGAGAATCAGTTTCTAACATTATTTTTTCTAGAGGGACTGCTTTGATTATGGAAGTTAACTCATTCACGAATGTAACCATCCCAGTAAATGAAATTAGAAAATCTCTTTCAATAATTGCATTGGCAAAATCCATGTCACTTGAAAAGCAGTGTATTACTCCGGAAGAGTTGCCTATATGATCAATGCCTTTTAAAATATCTACTTCAGATTTTCTACAATGAATTACTACGGGTGCATTTATTGATTTAGCCATTTCAAGTTGTTCGGTATAAATTTTTTTTTGAATGGCAGGTTCGCTAAAATCATAATGATAATCTAATCCAATTTCTCCTATTGCAACAACTTTGGGGTGTTGATAAAAATTTTCTAATTCATAGAGATATTTTTTTTGAGTTTTTATTGCTTCATGTGGATGATAACCGCAAGTTGCGTATACATTAGGAAATTTTTCTGTTAGATTAATACATTCTTCTGAAGTTGATAAATCAACTCCAACTGAAATAATTTTGTTGACACCTGCATCTGTTGCCCGTTGAATTATGTCATTTATGTTATCTAAATAATCATCATAATAGATGTGAGCATGAGTATCAATAAATTTCATTTTATTAAAATACGAGGAAAAGGAGTTTTCCCTTCTCCTAATTTAGTGCCAGGCTTAAGAACTTCTAGGCTAGTATTTAATGATGGTATGGATGTGCATCCTAATATGTTTAATATTGAATTTGTTTTATCTGGCATGATTGGATGCAAAAGCTGAGTACTAATTCTTAATATTTCTGCAGATAAAGTTAAAGTGGTTGCTGCATTTCCTTTTTGCGAATCATCCTCTTTTATTGTTTTCCAAGGTGATTTTTTTTCTAAATATGCATTTACTTTTCTTATTATGGAGAAAGTTTGTTCAATGGCATCATGTATTTTAAGTTCATTAACACTATTCTTTACAGCTTGTGGTATTATTTTTGTTTCTGAAATGATTTGCAAATCAATTTCATCATAATTTCTGCCTTCTGGAATTTTTCCATTAAAAAATTTATTTATTAGCATTGTAACTCGATTTACTAGATTTCCATAATCATTTGCAAGATCAGAATTGTATCGTTTTATAAAACTCTCTAAAGTGAAATTTGCATCCATTCCTAATACCATGTCGCGCATCAAATAGTAACGAACAGAGTCTACGCCATATTCGTCAATTAATTCCATGGGGTTGATAATATTACCTAAAGATTTACTCATTTTAGTTTCTTCCATTAACCACCATCCATGAGAAAAAATGGTTTTTGGCAAAGGTATTTTTGCTGCCATTAGCATGGTTGGCCAGTATACTGCATGCGTAGTAAGAATATCTTTTCCCGTAAAATGAAAATTTGCAGGCCACCAAGATTTAAATTTATCATTATCGGCTCCCCATCCAATTGCTGTTATATAATTGAGAAGTGCATCGAACCACACATAAGTAACATAATTTGCATCAAAAGGTATTTCAATTCCCCAACTTAATCGTGTTTTTGGCCTAGAAATGCATAAGTCATTTAGTGGTTTTTTTAAAAAACCAAGCACTTCATTCCAGCGAGTTTTTGGCTTGATGAACTCTGGGTGTGACTGAATATGTTCAATTAGTTGCTTTTGGTATTTAGACATTTTGAAAAAATAATTTTTTTCTTTTATTTTTTTAATTTCTCTAAAATTACCTTCTTCTGCTTCTTTTTCCGTTATGAACCTTTCTTCAGAAACAGAATAGAGACCTTCATATTCATCTAAATAAATATCACCTTTTTCAAATAATTCCATTAACATTTCTTTGACTTTACTTGTGTGGCGTACCTCTGTAGTTCGGATGAAATCATCATGGCTGATGTTTAGACGTTTCCAAAGCTGTTGAAATGGTTTTACATATTCATCTACATGCTTGCGGGCAGGTACATTTCTTTTTTTTGCGGCTTCTTGAACTTTTTGTCCATGTTCATCGGTACCTGTTAAAAAAAATACATCTGCTCCATTCATTCGATGGTATCTTGCAATTACATCTGCTAGGATTGTTGTATACGCATGCCCTATGTGAGGTTTGTCGTTAACATAATATAGTGGGGTAGTAAGGTAAATATTTTTCATTTTATTATGATAATTTATGAATGAAATTAGTGGTTATGTTACTTGAATTTAAAAATGTTTTTAATGGATATTTTTTTATTTTTGTGATTGAAATCACATTTTAATAAAATAAATCATTAATCGTTTTTCCGTATGATTTCAATAGTGTAAATTTATTAAATATAGATGGAAATATAATTTTTATGAGAAAAATATTATTATGGTTTTTTATTTCATTTTCTTTTTTATTAAGTGAAAATGAGTTTCATGAAGGTCCATATGGTTTTAATTATTTTGATATAGCTGGACCTTTTACTGTAATTGACATGAATATGGAATTAGGCGATGTCAATCAAGATGAAATAGTAAATATATTAGATATTATTGCTACGATAAATCATATATTGGGTTTTGATTTATTTTCTACTGAACAAATTAGTCAGGCAGATTTAAATTTTGATTCTTCTGTAGATATTTTAGATGTTGTTAGTTTAGCTAGTTTGGTTTTGAGTCCTGAGCCTAGCGGTTGGGACTTTGAATCTCAATGGAATGGTCAAGAAAGTTATGTATTTATTACTATTGGCCCTTCAAGTAGTACTGCATTATGGGATGCTGGTGACATTAGTGATTTATTGGAAAATTCTCCTGATAATGTTCATTATTTTTTCTTATCAAATAGATCAACATACTTTTCTGATGTGCGTAATAAAAAAAACATAATTGATGTTCTTTTATTATCATTGTCCGATGAAGAACAATCTCACTGGAAAAGCCATTTACATTTCGTACCCAATAAATGTGATAGTCATTCGGAAGAATTTGTTGAGGCTGTTTGTGATGTGCGTTCCATTAGCATTGATCGTTTTCAGCGCTGGAGAGAGGTTGGGTATTTAGGTAATCCTGCTAATTTTTCTGGAACATATATTAGCTACCTATCTCATGAAGCAACGTATTTTAATTATGAATTTGAAGCCTTGCATGAACCTGGCATGGACTATGATGAAATTACAGTTTTTGAGAGAGAATATTATACTGGTGGATGGGCTGCAACCATTTCTCAATTAGTTGATTTGCCTGACAATGAAGCATTAAATGGTTATTCAGGGTTGAGTGTTGAACTTCTTAGGGGGTGCCCAGACGCCAATATGAATTATAGTGATGCAGGTTGTGATGATTATGATAGAATAGCCCGTATGTATGTATGCGATGAAGATGGTTCAAATTGTAATGAAATTGCAAAATGGATAACTCCATTTGATAGACAGCCTCACCATTTAACAGACATAAGTTCATTACTTCCAGTTTTAAAGCCAGGCGGAATTAAGACTATAAAATTTCAGGAATCTGGATGGCCAAATAGTTTGTTGACTTTAAAGTTAAGATTTTATAAAAATTTCAATACTTCAGAAATATATCCTCAAGAATTTATTCCGGCATGGAATGGTACAGTATTATTTAATCCAGATTATGGTGAAAATAGACCTCCCATCGTTTTTGAAGTACCTGAGAATGCAGAAAAGGTAGAGTTTGTTTCATTTATGACTGGTCATGGATGGGGAAGTGCTGGATGTTATAATTGTGCTGAATTTTGTAATTCTAGACATGATTTTATTATAAATGGAGGTGTGGGTGAATTTCAAAAAGCTCATCCAGAAGCTTCAGATAATAATTATTGCATGGAGTTGTCTACAATTGTTCAGGGAGTGGTTCCTAATCAATATGGTACTTGGGGGTATGGTAGGGCAGGTTGGTGTCCTGGAATGGATGTCCCTCCATATGTTATTGACATAACTCAGCATGTAAGTATTGGAGAAGAAAACATAATAGATTATGATGCATGTAGGGTTGTTGGGAATAATTGTGTTTCTCCGCCAGTTTGTCAAGGCGATGGTTATTGTCCAGAGATTGCAATGTCATCTTATTTGATTATTTCATATTAAGATAATAATATTATTGTCATGATATTAACTGTTAATAAATTTCAGCAATGAAATTTATTAAGAATATAATCTTTCCAGTTTTTATGTTATTTAGTTTTTCATGTAATGAAAAAAATGAAATACATATATCTAATACAATAATGTTTGCAGGTAAATTATATGAATTAAATGCAGATGAGCCTTTTGATGGAATTGTTTATAATGTTTATGAAAATGGTGAAAGAGAGTATGAAGGTGTTTATGAAAATGGGATCCCTAATGGCAGGCTCGTTTATTGGCATGAAAATGGAATGATTAAAAGAGAAGGAGAACTTAAAAAAGGAGTTCCAGTAGGAAGATGGAAGGAATATGATGTGGGTGGAATATTGAAATCTAAAGTAGATCATTAAGTGATGTTTAAGGAACGTGGAATCATAAAATGGATATCTATGATTGTATGTACAATTTTAATGTGTGTATATCTTTGGTTAGTTTTAAAAGTTTTTTAAGAAAAAATGTTTGATTGGTTGACTTTAGAGTGGCTTATGAATAATTTGGAATGGGTGGTGCTTGGCATGTTCGTGGCGTTAGGAATTTTACTTATATTCCCCATATTAATAACAATTGAATTTAGAAGATTAAATAAAAATAATAAATCTTAATTAATAATCTTTTATACTTATTAAAAATATGTAAATAATTATTTTATTGATATTTTATAATCAATTAAATTTGACGATGAATAATAAGATGGATGCCTGAAATATAGAATGTCTAAATCGGAATCAATGAAAAAAAATAATGATGGTAAAGTTTATACTTTGTATTATGCATTTTTTCTCATCCCTCTCATGGTAACCATTTTAGGGGTAATGTTTTTTTTCACTTTTAAAGTATTGACATATGAAACAAATTCTCCAATAGATTATTTATCTGATGTTCAATATGGAGCTGCTACAAAGCGTTGGCAGGCGGCATTTGAACTTTCGAAATTATTATCTGATCCTGATTTGCCATCATTAAACAAAGGTTTTCATACAAGAATGATTTCTGTTTATGAGCAATCCATTCATGATGACCCTTCTGTTAGAATGTATTTGGCTCTGGCAATGGGTAGAACTAAAAATTCGATATATGGTGAAGCGCTTATTGGTGGTTTGAAAGATAAGGATGAAGCTAGTCGTGTAGCCGCAATTAAAGCTCTGGGAAATATGAGTTATAAGCCTGCCATACAAAAGCTTAATGGTTTTACACATAAACATAATTCAGTTCAAGAACGACTATCTGCTACCATAGCATTAGGAAACATGGCAGATGATTCTGTTGTATCTACATTGGTTGGCTTATTGGATGATGAAGAGCCAAACATACGGTGGGATTCTGCAATTGCATTGGCTAAATTGGAAAATTCTTCAGGCGCTAAAATCATAGAAAATCTTTTAGATAGAATGTATTACGATCAATTTAAAGAGGTTGATAGTGATGAAGAAGTTCAAGCAATTTTGATTGCAATTCAAGCATCTGATAAAATTCCATCTGAGAAGTTCATTGATAATTTGTTAAAATTAGCAACATTTGATCATAATATGAAAATTCGCAATAGTGCAATTAAATCGTTAAATAAAACTTATAATAGGAAAATTTAATTAATGGCAGATAATAAGTTCATTCCAAATGCTTCTATTGGTTCTGATGAGAAAAAAACAATGAATAGAAAAGGTTTTATTGGTTGGTTGTCATTAGGATGGTTGGCATTTGCTGCTGCAACAGGAGGTTTTTTTACTGTTATGATAAGATTTTTATTTCCTAATGTCTTATTTGAACCTCCGCAATCTTTTAAAATAGGTTTTCCAGATGAATTTACAAAAGATAAAGTTGATACTCGTTTTAAAAAACAACATGCTGTTTGGATAGTTAGGGATGATAAAAGCATATATGCTCTTTCAACAGTTTGCACTCATCTTGGATGTACTCCAAATTGGTTAGAAGCGGAACAAAAATATAAGTGTCCATGTCATGGTAGTGGTTTTAGAAAAACAGGAATACATTTTGAAGGACCTGCTCCACGCCCATTAGAAAGATATGCTATTTCTTTGGCATCTGATGGCCAAATTATAGTAGATAAAACTAGATCTTTTAAGTGGGAAAAAGGTGAGTGGGAAAATGAAGAGTCATCTTTAAAAATATAATTTGAGAGTTTAATTAAGAATATGAAAAAAGAAAAAAAAGAATCAATATTGAAGAGAATGGGAGAATCTCAAGTATGGAAATCAATCATAAGATCTGGTGTTCCAAGAAGTAGAAGGCAGAGAATGTATGCTGTTTTGGGGAATGTTTTTTTACATTTACATCCTGCGAGATTACCTAAACATGCAGTGAAAATTGGTTATACTTGGTGTATGGGGGGGTTGTCTTTCTTCTTATTTGTTGTTTTAACAATTACAGGCATATTGCTTATGTTTTATTATAGGCCAACTGTAGAATATGCATATACGGATATTATTGATTTGACAGAGCAGGTGCCGCTAGGAATAATGCGTGAGATGCATCGATGGGGTGCTCATGCCATGGTGTTGACAGTTTGGCTCCATATGCTTAGAGTTTTCATGACAGGCTCATATAAGCCTCCTAGAGAATTTAATTGGGGTGTAGGTGTTTTATTAATGACCTTGACAATGTTTCTAAGTTTTACAGGTTATTTGCTTCCTTGGGATCAATTAGCCATTTGGGCAGTTACTGTGGGTTCAAATATGGCTAGGGCTCATCCTTTTATTGGGCATGAAGGCCCAGGAGCAAGTTTATTGGCAATTGGTGATATAAATTTAGTACATATTGGTTCGGATGTTCGCTTCGCTTTGATAGGTGGTAGGTTTGTTGGGGAAGCAACGCTTTTGAGGTTTTATGTGCTCCATTGTATTGCAGTACCATTTATTGCAATGATTTTTATGGCGGTTCATTTTTGGCGTATTCGTAAAGATGGAGGTATTTCTGGACCATTATAAAATGATTACTATACTAGATTATATTAAGAATTTCATTGATTATTTATCAGCTCCAACAATTTCATTTACATTGTTGACTGTTGCATTTCCATTTATTTTCCCACCTAGTGATTGGTTTGATAAAAAAAATAGGGAATGGGGTTTATATAAATTATGGTCAAATAAGGGTGGATTTTGGATTTTCATATCCATAACAATATTTTTCATAGTAGGATATTTTGATCCTTACTTTAATAAAACCATGACCAAGCCAGATAACATCCCAATTATTCTTATGGTTTATTCTATGTTTTTGGCGGTTTGGTGGGGAATGAAAAAGGCTTATGTGAATGATGAGCGATTAGAGAGAGGGGAAAAACCCGAAGAATGGAATGATCCTGATGATAAGGTTCTTGTTTGGCCAGATTTAGTATATATTGAATTAATTGCATTAATTTTATTTATGGTTTTTTTAATAGCATGGTCCATACTGATTGCTGCGCCATTGGAGGAGCCTGCTAACCCCGCCGCTACACCAAATCCTTCAAAAGCTCCTTGGTATTTTTTAGGTCTTCAAGAGATGTTGGTTTATTTTGATCCTTGGATTGCGGGAATTATATTTCCAATGTTTATCATTATTGGCATGATGGCGATTCCATATATGGATATAAATAAAAAAGGAGATGGCTATTATTCTTTTAAAGAGCGACGTATTGGTTATTTTATTTTTATGTATGGATGGTTGGTTTTATGGATATTTTTAATTGTAATTGGTACAATATTTCGAGGACCAAATTGGAATTTTTATGGTCCTTTTGAATGGTGGGATCCTCATAAGCTTGAACCCTTAACTAACATCAATCTTTCTGAATATATTTGGATAAAACTTTTGAATCAAGGTTTGCCATCAAATATTATTTTAAGAGAATCTGTAGGTTTTATCATGGTGTTTGGTTATATGTTTGCCATGCCATTGCTTTTAGCTAAGACTAAACTAAAACATATATATGAACACTATGGTCCTGTAAGATATGCTACAATGATGCTTTTTGGATTGACAATGTTTGCACTACCCATTAAAATGTATTTAAGATGGACAATCAATTTGAAATATATCATTGCAATCCCTGAATGGTTTTTTAATATTTAATTAATAATTATCATGTTAAACGACGAAAGATATTGGAATATTAAATTATTAAATAAATGGTTTGCCATTTCAAGCATCCTATTTTTATTGTCATTTATTTGGATGTTTATTGATGACAATGATGATGAATTTAAAAAATATCAACGTGCTTTTAGAAAATTAGAAATTGAAAATTCAAGAAAAAAACTTCAATTGGAGATAGATAAGGTTGAGGGTGATAGAAATATTTATGATGAAAAATTAAAGAAAGCAAAAGATGATTTTGATTTAAAAAAAGAAACTCTTAAACAATATTCTTTGGATTTAGATTCAGCCAAGGCAAAATTCTATAAGGCAAATATGAATTATTTGAATTTAAAATCCATAGTTGATGCGAAAAAATATGATTACGAAACTCAAAAGCTTCATCATCATGGTAAAAAACCATTAAAAATTGAAGAGATTTATTTAACACTTGTAAATGATTTAAATAATTTAAAACTCATAAAAGAAGAAAAAGAGGTTATTGTACTTCAAATTGAGAAAAAAATAAAAGATGTTGGCTTGGATAAAGAAAATGCGCAAAGTGAACTCAATAAAGTTTTAAAAGAAGTCAATATTGTTGATAGAAAGTTAAATAAGCTTGATAGAAGCAAAATGAGTTTATCAAATAAAATTGGTGATATAGTAAGAGATCTTCCTATTATTGATTTTTTAGATCCTTATTATAAAGTTGAGCAAGTTGTTCTGCCAGATATTAAGTATAATGTTAATTTCAAACATGTAGAAGAGGTTGATAGATGCATGAGTTGTCATTTGGGTATTACAAATCCTGATTATGTTGATGCTCCACAACCTTTTACAACACATCCTGATTTAGATTTATATTTATCTTCTTCTTCTCCTCATTCATATGAGCAATTTGGATGTACTAGTTGCCATGCTGGTCGTGGAAGGGGGACAAATTTTACTTCTGCTACTCATACACCTTCTTCTAAAGAACAAAAAGAAGAATGGATAGAAAAATATCATTGGCATGAAATGCATCATTGGTTAAAACCTATGCTGCCAACAAAATATACTGAAGCTAGTTGTTTTAAATGCCATGATAATCAAACCTATTTAAAAGGTGCTGATAAATTATCATATGGTTTAAAATTAATTGATCAAAAGGGTTGTAATAATTGCCATCATATTGAAACTCATCAGGCTTTAAGAAAAATAGGGCCAGACCTTAGAAAAATAGATAAAAAGTTAGATAAGAATTGGACAGGTAAATGGATTAGAGACCCTCAAAGTTTTAGGCATAATACAAAAATGCCAGCATTTTTTGGCCAATCGAATAATTCAGATTCAGCTTCAGTTAAAAGAAATGAAACTGAAATTGCTACAATCGTTGAATCTCTTTTTCCTAATGGTGATAATAAATATAAAAATAATAATCAATATTTAGGTGATAAAGTGAGTGGTGAAAAGCTATTTAATGTGGTTGGTTGTCAAGGGTGCCATATTATTGAAGAGGATCCTCAAAATTTGACTTTTGAGTTTAATCAAGAAGCCTTATTTAGACAGCATGGTCCTAACTTGATTGGTTTAGGTTCAAAAACATCACCAAAGTGGCTTTTTGATTGGTTAAAAAACCCTAAAGATTATTGGCATGATACTGCAATGCCTAGTTTAAGATTGACAGATGGTGAAGCTAAGGACTTGGTTGCTTATTTGTATGAATTTAAAAATAAGGAATTTGAAAATCAAGATAATATAAAATTAGATAATGAAGAATTAGATGCCATAGCTCTTAGTTGGCTTAAAAAAGCCTTCCCTGTTGAAGAATCTAAAACTAGATTGAATAATATGGGAGAGGCTGAAAAAATATCTTATGTTGCAGATAAGAGCATTCGCCATTATGGTTGTTATACCTGTCATAACATGACGGGATATGAAAA
>JAYZCM010000015.1:0-18491 GCA_036338305.1 Fidelibacterota bacterium
ATCATCCCTTCATGCTCATTTTTCTCTTCTAAAATAAATTCTTCTATTTTTTCATCTAATGATATTATGCTATTTAACCATATGTCATCACCTTGCCAATTAATATTATTAAGTTGATATTGTAAAAATGTATCAATTGATGATTGATGATAATTAAGGCTATTATCATTATGTTGAATCCAAGGACCTATCAATAAGGTTTTATTTTTCCATTCATCTAAATATCTACACAAAATTTTTGAAGTAGGTTTAAAACCAATTCTTAAAATAAAATCTGGATCATATGGCCAATGTTTTAATGACATATCATAATGAGAAATGATATTTCTACTTTTAAAGCCATATTTATGTTGAGACAATGGGTCTGCCATTATGGGTGCATTAATTTTTTCTGCTAATAAAATGACTTGATTTTGAAAATTGACATGAATATTTGGGCCAACAACAATTAAAGGTTTTTTTGATGGCTCTATCGTTTCAACAGAATTTTCTTTTTCATCCTTTTTTGCCATCAAATAAAAAGAATATTTTTTCATCTTACTAATATTCTCTGACATCAAAGGTTCTTCAAATGGAAAATTTAAATGAATAGGTCCTGGAGGATACTCGTTCTTTAAACCTTTTAATTGACAGATTGCTTCTTTCATTTTTTTCTCAATTTCATCATATTCTTTTTCAGGTAATCCCATATCCATGAAAAATCTAACATGATTACCAAAAATTTCTTTTTGATCAATGGTTTGATTTGCTCCAGTACCAACTAATTTTGAAGGTCTATCTGCAGATAAAATAAGAATTGGAATATTACTCAAGCTTGCTTCAATTACTGCTGGAAAAAAATTAGCAACAGCCGTACCAGAAGTAGATGAAATTATAACGGGTTCATTATTCGCCCTTGCAATGCCAAGACCAAAAAATGCAGAGGAACGTTCATCAACATTACTAAGACAATTTATCTTTCCATTATTAATTAAAGCATATGTTAGTGGTGAATTACGTGCGCCAGGAGATATGCATGCATGTTTTATGCCCTGCGATTCTAAAAATGATACAACAAAATTGCACCATTCCATATTTTGATTATGATTAATTTAAATCCCTTAATCTATTTTATGTTAAATCTGTCCACCAGATAAAGCAGAAATAATAGGTTGTAATTTTAATTCCGTTTCCTCCCACTCCTTCGAGGGGTGAGATTCAGCCACTATGCCACCTCCAGCAAAAACATGTGCTTCTTCATCCTTAACAAGAGCTGAACGAAGTGCAACATAAAATTCTCCATCCCCTTTTTCATCAAACCAGCCTATTGGCCCAGAATACCACCCTCTATCATGCTTTTCCATCTTGGCAATGATTTTCATTGCATCTTGAGTAGGAGTACCAGCGACAGCAGAGGTAGGATGAAGAGATGCCACCAGATCCAGTATATTGCCATCTTTATTAAAATTTCCAGATATGGGTGTATGAAGATGCTGAACATTTTTTAATTTCATTATTTGCGGATTAGATGGATATTTTATATCTTCAAGATTCGGTTGTAATTTTCTTAAAATTTGTTCTAATACATACCTGTGTTCCTCACGCTCTTTATGGCTAAACAATAATGAATCTCGTAGAATTCTATCTTCTTCCATATTATTTCCTCTACCAATTGTCCCCGCCAATGCTTCAGTTTGCACAAAACCATTTTTCAGACGAACTAATCTTTCTGGGGTAGAGCCAAAGAAAACTCCTTCTTTGGGAAATGAAAAACAAAATGTAATACACTTTGGATAAGCATTACGTAGTACTTGCATGGCAGAAACTACTTTAAAATCTTTTCCTACTTTAACATGATGAGATCTTGAAATTACTACTTTTTCCATATTTCCAGGCTTAATTTTATTTAATACTGAAAAAATTATTTTATCATAATTTTTTTTATCAGGAATATCTCTATACTTGTCAATTGATACTCTAGAAATAGGTGGCAATGTTACTGGTAAACGATTCTCATAATATGCAATTGTCTTTTTAAAATCTCTCGATACTTCATCTTTTGCATCATCTGGATTAATCAATCTTGAAATAGTCAACCATGCACCATCATCATTTAATGTAGCCAAACACTCTGGCAATAAAAATTGAGATCTTGGAAAATTATTCCAAGTTTCATCTTCGCCAGGATCATCATTAAAAGAAAATCCACCAAACATGCGAGGACCAATCAATGAATTATCTCCAATGGAAAGTCCTAAACGCATGCTTTCCATGATTTCATCTTTCATTTTTCTAATCGATGACATATCATAATCTTTGATTGTAATTACAGAACCTAAGCCTGCGAATGCAAAGCCTGAGGATGGCTGAGTCCAAAATAATCGATAATTATTTTTATCAGAAGGATGTGTCAATAAAGGCAATACATCTCTAACATCAAAACGAAACGAATAAGAAAATAAAATAGATTTTCCATATTTTCTACTACGATCACAAATCTCATCTATGCCATTATGCATATTTTTTTCTTTTATCAAGTTCATGATACTAAAATTTACAATTATATAAAGGTTTAGAAGTATAAAATTACAATGATGATGTAAATTTACAACAAACCATGAAAGAAAATTATACTCCCAAACCACAGTTTAGCCATTCTGGCAATGAGAAAAAAGAATTTGTGGAAAAAATGTTTGATGATATTTCCAATAAATATGATTTTTTAAATCACTTTCTTAGCTTTGGCATTGACATCTATTGGCGAAATAAGTTTATTAACAAATTAAATATTAAAAATGGATCAACAGTACTAGATGTTGCATGTGGCACAGGTGACATAGGATTTCATATTTTAAAAAATAATAAAATCAATCTAATAAATATTGACATTTCTAAAAATATGCTTTCAATTGCCAAGAAAAAAGCCTGTAAAAAAAATATTAATAATATTCAATTTATTCATGGAGATGCTGAAAAACTGCCCATTGATGATAATTCAATTGACTTTCTCACAATATCATATGGATTTAGAAATACTTCAAACCATAAAATAGCATTATCAGAATTTCATAGGGTATTAAAGCCCGGAGGAACTTTAGGAATACTTGAATTTTCCATCCCAAAATCAAAAATAATGGGAAAATTATTCAAATTTTATTTTCATAAAATATTACCAAAAATAGCCAGTTTATTTTCTCAAAAAAATGCCTATAAATATTTACCTGAATCAGTAGATTTTTTTCCATCTAGGAAAAAAATTTATAACTTAATGAATAAAGCTGGATTTAAGAATGTTAATTTCTTTGATTTGACATTTGGAATTTCCACCATTTTTCTAGGTAAAAAAAATGACACAAAATAAACTCCTCGCAAAAATTGCCCTTATATTAGTTGCCATGATTTGGGGAATTACTTTCATAATGGTCAAAGATGCATTAAATGATGCCCCTCCTTTTTCTTTTGCTAGTTTACGTTTTGGAATAGCAAGTCTAATCACTTTATTATTACTAAATAATAGAATTTTATTATTAACTAAAAATGAAATTATTGGAGGAATGATCTGCGGTTCTTTTCTATATTTTGGATATGCTTTTCAAAATTTTGGTTTAATGCATACAACTGCAAGTAAATCTGCATTTATAACTAGCGTTAGTGTGCTTATGGTCCCATTTATCTTACTCATTTTAAATATACAAAAAATTGATTTCAAAACATGGATAGCCGTAATCCTTGCAACCATAGGACTATACTTACTATTAGTTCCTGGTGAAAATAAAATGAACTTTGGTGATATTCTAACTTTTGGATGTGCACTAAGTTTTGCCATACATATAGTGGCACAAGATAACTACATAAAAAAAACAGTAAAAATATTACCATTTTTTTTCATCCAAGTAGTATTTGTGACACTTCTATCATTTTTTAGTGCTTTTTTGACTGAAACAGAATCAATAATTTGGTCCAATAGGTTATTAATTGCAATAATGGTAACTGGTATTTTTGCAACTTTTGCAGCAATTCTTATCATGATATGGGCTCAGAAAATTTTAAAACCCACTGAAACAGCACTTATTTTTTCATTAGAACCTGTGGCAGCAACAATGTTTGCCATGATGTTTGCATCAGAATTTTTAGGATTTTGGGGATGGATTGGAGGAGCACTGATTTGTTTTGCAGTTGCATTTGGTGAATCCAATCAATCATCATAATCCATGAATATCAAACTTGCATGAAAATATGATTTTTTGTAAAATATAACATATGAAATACCATCTAACTATTTTTCTCTTTTTATTTTTAGGATGCAAAGATATGGGTGAACCACAAATGGAAGGCTGCATGAATCCTACAGCATGTAATTATGATGAAAATGCAACCATAAATAATAACGAATGTCATGAAAATGATGAATGTGGCTCATGTAATGGAGATGGTTCTACATGTAACATAAGCTATTCAGGATATGTACAAAATATATTTAATGATAATTGCATAAATTGCCATGGAATAAGTGGTGGATTAAATCTTACAAGCTATGAGAATTTAATGCTAGGAGGAATTAGTGGTGCGACTATAATCCCGAATGATGGATCAAATAGTTTATTAATAAAAAAACTTCGAGGAACAGCAACAGGTGGACAAATGCCACCTCAATGCTGTTTAGATGAAAGTACCATAATTACTTTAATTGAAACATGGATTAATGAAGGAGCAGAAAATAATTAAATTATCATTCATCATTATTTTATCAACAATAATTGACATAACATTTGCATTGCCAAGATTTTCTATTTCAAATGCAACTTCATGCATTGCATGCCATGTAAATCCAACAGGTGCAGGAATGCGAAACAGTTATGGAAATGATATAGTTTCCTTAGAAGAACTTCCTTTAAAAAAATGGATACAAAAAGGGGAAGAAAATTGGGATGGTTACATTACAGATGAAATCCAATTGGGTGGAGATATTCGTTTACAAGGAATTCAATTTAATGATACGGATAGTACTCAAACATCTGCTTTTTTTCCAATGCAAACTGATATTTATTTAAACATGAATTTAAATGAAAATTCCTCCTTGTTTACAAAATTAGGCATTCAAGGAAAAAATAACTTAAACATGGAATATTGGGTGCTGATTAAAGATCTTCCGTTTAACTCTTGGGTTAAAATTGGCCGCACAATGCCAAATTATGGAATGAAAATTGATGATCATACATCATTTACACGTGGTGGGAATTTTAATAGATCAAAAATTGGACTAAATAAAGAAAATCCCTCAGAACCAGAAGGTCTAATCTTCGGTCCATATTTAGCATCTCCAATTCTTATTGAGCATGGAATTTCAATAACAAAAAAAATGGAGTTGACCTATAGTATTAGTACATCAATAATTAATAATCTATCTGAAAAAATGGATAATTTTTCAGCAAAATTTATTTTCTATGGAAATTCATTTAATACCCTTAATAGTAGAATGAGCTTCAATTACATGAATGAAAGAAATTTCATGATGTTTGGCTTATCTGGGGGATTATCAATTAATAGACATACATTTTCATTTGCAATTGATCAAGCAAATAATTGGATAGATAATGCAACTTCAATTGCACTTTTTAATGAATATTCGTGGGAGTATACACAAGGAATTCATTTTATTGCCAAATATGATTTTTTCGATCCACGACTTAATATTAAAAATGGTTCAATAAACAGATATTCACTAGGTATTGAAATATATCCAATTAACATCATGGAAATTAAATTACAAACACGCATTAGTGAAGCAATTGACAAACAAAAACCAGAATTTCTAATACAAACACATTTTTATTTTTAGGAGTAATACATGCAAAGAAATCTTTTTTTAATATTAGTTTTTTTTAATATTAGTCTATTGTTCAGTGAATTTAAAAACGTTAAAATCCTTGATTTAGAATCAGGACGTGAAATGAAAAAATACATGAAAATGATTAGTAAAGATTTAGGGGTTAAATGTTCCTTTTGCCATGATTTAAATGATAAGTCAATTGATACAAAAAACAAAAATATTGCTAGGGAAATGATTGAAATGCAAAATGATCTAAACAAACAATTCTTTTCCAATAGACATGATTCCACAAATCAAAATAATAATGGCACTCAAATTTCATGCTGGACCTGTCATAGGGGGTCAAAAATACCAGAACTTTTAAGACCAGAAAAATAACATGCCATTTACCATTGAAAATATTCATCCTCTTTTCATTCATTTCCCAATCGCACTGCTATCCTCAGGATTATTTTTTGATATTTTACATAGACTAACTTATAATGATGAATTTGAGCATACAGCATTTTGGTGTCTCGGATTAGGGATAATTTCTTGCCTATTTGCAAATATTACGGGTTTATTTGCATTTTTAGATGAAGCATCAATTACAGACTTTTTTAAATTTACACATGGATTTTTAGCCTGGCTTATAACTCTCATTTTCATTGTTTTGTTTTGGATTAGAATTAAATTTCAATTAGAGCTACAATTTTCTAATACAAAAAAATCTCTATACTTATTCTTTCAAATAATAATGATTTTTGTTTTATTTTATATGGCACACTTAGGTGCACAAGGAGAAAAAGAATGGCTAATTTAATAGAAAGTACATCATTATGGACAATATGACACAAATCCCCATTGGGACAAAATTTAAAATAAAAAAATCTGGAAAAATTGGTACCTTAGAGGAAATACGAAATTATCCTACAAGATATAAAATCATACATGAGACAGGTGAAACAGATTATTACAAAACTCATGAAGTTGAAAAAATTGAATCTAACGAATCAAATGATGCTTAATAGTTTAAGCAAAAACTTCTTCTGAGTATTCTTCTCCTTGAGGTTCATGTAACATTATCTTGCTAATAGCTGTTTCATTTAAACGCATAGTTTCAAAACTACCATCTGTATCTTCACATGATAATGTATAAACCCATTCTCTTCCACGTCCCATTCTAAATTCTGCAACACGCCATTCAAAATTATTTATCATTATGATTGTATCAATTGGATATTTCATTTGATTACTCTTTATTATTATTAGGAACCATATAAATTACATAAAATAAAAACAAAAAATGATAAAAATATCCCAATGATTATTAAAAATTTATTTTTTTAAATCACCATCTTCGTATTTTACAATTCTATCTACATTACCATTATCATCATAGAATATCCAAGTGCCATGTTTTTTGCCATCTTGATAATTTCCAATGGATGTTATATCCGTGAAAAAAAAATCTCCATCATCATCACCTCTAAAATGCATGGTAGTTTGTTTTATTTTTACTTCATCAATATTATTTTGGAACTTTAACAAATAAAAACCAAATAAAATGAAACTTGACACTAATATAATTCTCATTAACATTAATTAATTATTTTTTTCACGTAAACTTTCAATAATAAAGCCAATCCCCATACCTATCATGGTACCAATTCCTATTTGTCCAAACATCCAACCTATTCCAATGCCTAAAAACAAACAACCAACGAACATATTTATACCTCTTATTTCTTTTTATTAATAATATAAATTTAATAATAAGCTTACTTACAAATAAGCCCTATTACCATAGGGCTTATTAATCAAATATCATAAAAAAATGGGTGAGAGATGGGATTCGAACCCACGGCCCCCTGAGTCACAGTCAGGTGCTCTAACCAACTGAGCTACTCCCACCATTAATCTAATGATATAATTTACTTCGTAATGAAAGATTAAAAACAATGGATAACTTCATTTAATGAAACATTTTATTTTTTATCATCAGATTAATTATTTAAAAAATCTTGAAAAAAAATTAATTAAAATAGTTCCAATTATGCTGACAATTATCATGCTAGTAATTGGGAAATAAAAACCATAGTTTGATTTTATGATTTTTATGTCACCATATAAATTACCAAACCATCCCATCCTATCTCCTAAAAAATGAAATATGAGCCCAACAAGTAATATGCATGTTCCAATTGTAATTAATATTTTACCAATTTCCATCTTAATTGAATTTATTTTACTAATTTAACACTTAACTATTTTGGAAATTTAACTTTATTTTTCATATTGTATGATATATGCTAATTTTGCTCATACTCTTTCAGTAATTATATGTAAATTTCTATACCTTATGAAACTTATTCTACAATTATTATTATCTTCTCTCATTTGGACAAATTCCATAAACTCCCAAGCCTTAAGCACAATAGGTTTATATGAAAATATAGTTAATACTCATGAAAATGGAAAACCCGCAGAAATTGATTATTTTGATGAGTTTGGATATGATCTTAAAATCAAACAAAAACGCTTCTTCTATGAATCTGGTAACATACAAGCCATTGGATACTATTTAGATAATAATGAAGTTTTATGGAAAAATTTTGATTCGATGGGTAATATAATAAGTGAAGAAAAAAAACTCCCACAAAGTAATATTAAAAAAATTATCAAATTAGATGAAAAAAATAACAATAACGAAAATTTAATAAAAAATATTGATAAGGATATTCATAATGATGAACATGATGAGATAAATAAAATTATCGAAGAATTATTATATTTCAAAAATGACTCTACTAATGTTGATTCAACAAATGACATAATTAATGATATCAAAAGAAAATTAGAAAATTTACAGGAAACAGTGGATACACTAAATCTATCTGTTAAAGATATTGACAATGATTTTCGTGAGGTTGTAGACATGATATTCCAAGAACAAACAATGCTTTCAGAAAGAATTTCTAAATTAGAAAGTCAAACAAAAGAACTTAAAAAAAATCAACCAAATACAACATGGACAAATAATAATAACAATAGATTTTTACCAAATAACATACAAAAACAAAATGAAAAAAAATGGTATCAACTTATTTCTCTCAAAATTTATCCATTACCTACAAAAATAGGACTAAATGCCAAATATCCATTAAAAGGAATTAATGTATATAACATGTATAAAAATACAAACATTTTATTTCAATTTAATTTTGAATATAGTCCCTTTTTAACCTACAAAGATCAAACCACGCAAATGATCTCTGGCACAATTCAAACGGACCTTCCTTTAATAATAAATCTAATGCAATTAGATTTAAAAATGTATTTTAAACTAGGAATGATTAGTATGCCTAATTTGCAAAATAATAACCTTTATCTAAATATTTCACCTGGAATCAACATGGAATTATTTAAAAAAGCAACAACAATATCAACCATATTGTTTATTACCCCTGAAATCTTGGCTTCAATAGGAGGTGAAACAGATATTTTCATAGGAGTTAACATGGGAATTGAGATAGGAATGGGTAATTTAGTATTTCCAGAATAGCCAAGGTTATTAACTTATTTAATTTATCATATAAATTATTTTTTTGATCAATATCAATTTTTTTTAATATATAATCTCATAATATTACATAGACTTAAATGAAAGGATATGAAATGGAATACAGAGAATTATACCAAAAAGAAATAGAAAAAAATCAGGAATTAAAATCTCAAATAAATATTCTTGAAACAATTCTTCGTAATTATATCCCTGTCATTGAGAAGAAAGATGAAAATTAATAAATAGAAAATCCTCATATGAGAGTTTTCTATTTTATTTAACAATTTTATATTTATTTATTCCAAATACAAATAATAAATTAAAAATCAAACCCCATAAACCTGCATGAATTCCAAATGGTTTGATTGGGATGGATAATCCAGACCAATTTCCTATCATTATGCTCAAAGAAATTATAAGGCCTACATAAATACCAAATAAAATCGATTTAGAACTTAATGACTTAAGATGTATTCCTAAAAAGATTGCAGGAGCAATTTGACATAATAATTCAAGTTTTATTTGAAATAATTGCCAAATTGTTTGAGGCAGTTTTATGGCCATGACAACAGCAATGAACATGATTATCCAAGATGTAAGCTTACCAAATAATAAAAGATGTTTTTGAGATGAATTTGGTTTGGCCTTACCATATAAATCTTGCGTTACCATAGATGAAATAGCTAATAAAGCTGAATCTACAGTAGACATTATTGCAGCAATTGTCGCTGATAAAAAAAGTACCAATAACCATGAAATACCTGTGATTTTTTCTGCAAGATCTAATAATAACAATATTGATATTTGCTCACTATCAATTCTATTTAACCCTTCTATTTGTGAAGCTCCCACTATTCCAACAATCACCATGAATAATGTGGTAACAAATGGCATGAATACCATTATTTGCAATGATTTACGTAAAGCTAATGAATCCTTTGCAGAATATATTCGTTGAATGGCATGTGGATATACAGATACACCAATGGAAACAATAAGAATTGTACTTAACCATAAACGTTTTTCATTCCAATTAGGAGGAGTCCAAAAATCAGGCCGCACTAATTGTAATTTAGAAGAAACCATGTTAATTCCACCATATTCAAAAAATATGATTATAAAAATAATTACAACTCCAAATAATAATAATATGCCTTGAAGCATATCTGTCCAAGCAACACTTCTCATGCCACCTAATGTTTCATAAATAACCATTATGATAGATAAAATGATTATGGCATTAACAAAGCTAACTTGCCCACCTGTTACACCTTCTACAATATACCCAATTGCTTTTAAATTCGTAAGAATGTAGTTGCCTAAAGCAACAATGGAAATCAAACTAATAATTAATGTAAGATGAAAAGATTTAAAACGATGAGAAATGAAATCACCTAATGTTATGAAACCGTGTTTTTTTGATAAATCATGTAATTTAGGAGCATACATAAAATATAATCCTATAATTGCGCACATGAATGTAACTGTCACTAATGCAGTAAAACCCTCTCTATATGCCCTGCCTGAAAAACCAATCATGGTATTACCACTATACTGGGTTGCATAAAGAGTTAAGAATAATACAAACCCACCCATTCCTCTTCCTGCAAGATAAAAATCACCTAAACTATTTTCTTTTTTTGAAAAATATCCTAGAAGTCCTATGCCAATTAAAGAAAATAAATACAAAAATAAAAATATTATCCCTGAACCATCCAATAAAGGGGAAGACATCATGCTATTCATCTAAATCCTCTTTATAATCTCTAGTAAACCAATATTTTCTTATTAAAACATAAATAATAACAGCATACAAAAATGTCACTAATAAAGAATAAAATGCCCAGCTAGGAATTCCCATGATCATGTATTTGGAATCATTATAAAAAAACCATGGAACAGTCAGGAAAAGTAATAAAAAATTTAATATATATAATTTTTTGTGTATCATAAAATCATAAATAAACTAGACTTATTTCATAGATAAAGGCATTAATGTTTCATTTTGATAATATTCTGAAATAATTGAACTAATAGAGCTACTAGAATCCTTAAAGCTATCCTTTCCAATATGTTCAATTACATCTAATTGTTCTAAAATTACTTTTATTTCAGGGCTTGCATTTGACACAAATACTTCAATATCCTTATCCATTGAACTTTTTAAAACATCTTCCAAGGCATACGCCCCAGATAAATCAATCATGGTAACTTTACTCATATCTAAAATTAATATTTGATGTTTATGAATATTAGCATAAGCCTTCATTAAAGATTCGATTGATCCAAAAAATAAAGGCCCTTCTAGTTGCAATATGCTAACTGGAAATTCATCTAGCTCTTTTACATTCTGTTTCTTTGGAATAAAACTTGATTTTAAAAACGGAATGACTTTATGACAATAAGTTGATTTAAACATTAAACGCATCTCTTTAAAATTTCGGAAAGAAGCAAAAAGAACACCAATCAAAACGGCAACCATTAAATCTTCAAAAACCGTAACAAATAATACAATAATAAAAACCAATAAATCCGTAATGGGAATTTTTTTAATAACAGACAAAATTCGATAATCCAATATGTCAATACCCACTTTAAATAAAATAGCAGCCAAACAAGCCGCAGGAATGGCCGCCACCAAAAAACCAAGTCCTAATAAAATTGCCAATAATGTCAACCCATGAACAATGGATGCCAAAGGAGTTTTTCCTCCAAATTTAATATTAGCAACTGTACGCATTGTAGCTGTTGCCGTTGTCACGCCACCAATTAATCCAGCTGCCATGTTTGCCATTCCTTGGCCAAAAGTTTCTCTATCACTACTATGATATGTACCCGTCATGTTATCTGCTACTTTACAACTCAACAAACTATCTAAAATTGCCAAACCAGCTAGTGCCAATGCAGGTTTCATAAATTCACTTAAGCGGGTCAAATCAGGTAAATAAAAAGAAAAAAATTCAGTTTTAGTGGCATCACCCATTTTATCACCGATATAAGGAATATCAAGATTCATGCCATATGCAATACTTGTACCCACAATTAAGGCAAGTAAAGGAGGAGGAATGTTTTTCAGAAATTTTATTTTTTTTTCAATTGTAGTCCACAATAATAATATTAATAAACAAGGTATGGATACATACAACGCTTCTATGTTAATGTTTTGAATTGTACTTCCAAAATTTCCAATTACTCCATGTATACTCTTTGCCGTTTCCAAACCTACAAAAGCATTTATTTGAGTAAGAATTACAATAACACCAATACCACACATAAAACCTGCCACAACAGAATAAGGTGTATAATGAATAAAGTGAGAAATTTTCAGCATGGAAATACATATCAATATCAAGCCACTTAAAAAGATTATGGAAAATGCGGCAACCAAATCAGGTTCATTTGTAGTACCAATTACAAAAAAACCCATAAATGCTCCAATTTGAGCAGCTTTAGGTGCAGTGGGACCACTCACACCGACCATACAGCCACCAAATAAACCTCCTATTAATCCACCAGCTATTGCTCCCCAAACACCTGCAACTGGACCTAATTGCGAAATTTCTCCAAAAGCAAGAGCTAAAGGCAGGGCAATAATGGCAACTGTTATGCCTGATAATACATCACCTAGAATATTGAGGTGAAGTGTTTTAATGTTTTCCCATGGATTAATTTCTTTAAGATTACTTTTGAAAAAAAGAATTAAAAATTTTAGCGAAAATCTGGATGAAGACTTAATGTTTTCTAAATTTTCTGCTTCTTTTTGCATGTTATATATTAGATATATTTAAATAATTGACATAAATAAAAAACCCCTCTACATAAGAAGGGTTTTGAAGTGGGCCCTCAGGGACTTGAACCCCGGACAAACGGATTATGAGTCCGCTGCTCTAACCAACTGAGCTAAGGGCCCAAAATAATTTTATTTCGAAACCAAAATTTAGACTATTTTTAAAATACTAATGCAAATTTATTTAGCATGTACTGGACCAAATTTGACATCTTTAATAAAATCAGGGGATTTAATAGATTTATTATCTTGATTATTTTCTTTTTTCTTTTGAATTATTTCACGAGACATCATCTCTCTTAATTGCATGTCTTTAATTTTCCATTTTTCGAATGAATCCTTAACCAATGTCATAAATTCTTCATCAAAATTTTTAATAACTCTTTCTAAACGTTGTAATAATTCTTTCATTAAAAATGGTCCATAATTTTTACCAATCTCATCTAAAATATTTACTAAATCTTCAATAAATACTTTTTTTTCCTCATCTAGCTTTGATGAAGGATTTATCACTTGTTTTTCATCTACTATTTCAGGTAAATCTGGCATCAAATTAATTTCTCTCTTCCAAAAAGTGTACCATAAATAATCAAGCCACTACCAAGACCCAATAGTGGAGCGGCTGCATACATGTAAAAATAAGTCTGACATTCTCCATGGACATAATAACCTACAATAAAACCTATGGAAAACCCAATTAAACACATGCCTATCAAAATACATGCAATTAGTTTTAATGGAATATTCATCTGATCAAATTTTTAATTTTTTACATAAATTGAATGTTTAGAATTTAAAACGTTTTTGGTAATAATTTTAGGATTGATTTTTAATGAAATATAAAATATTCTATAAATTAACTATATGTTCAATAAAATTCTCATAGCCAATAGAGGTGAAATTGCAATTCGAATCATTCGAACATGTAGAGACATGGGCATTAAAACAGTAGCTATTTTCTCTGAACCAGACCGAACGTCTCCCCATGTTCTAAAAGCAGATGAAGCCTATTGCGTTGGACCAGCACCATCAATTGAATCTTATTTGAATACAAAAAAAATCATAGAAATTATTAAGAAAACTTCTGTTGATGCTTTACATCCTGGGTATGGTTTCCTCTCTGAAAATGAAAAATTTGCAAAACAAATATCTCAACGGGGAATCACTTGGATAGGGCCTTCATCATCCATAATTTCCATGATGGGAGATAAAATCAAAGCAAGAAAATTAGCAAAAAAAAATAATGTTCCAGTTGTACCTGGAGATATGAAATCCATAAAAAATCTAAATGATGCAAAAAAAATTACCCAAAAAATTGGCTTCCCAATTCTTGTTAAAGCTGCAGGAGGAGGTGGCGGAAAGGGCATGAGAATTATCAATTCAAACAAAGAATTGAAAAATGCTTTAGATAGAGCTAAATCAGAAGCTCAAAAAGCTTTTGCAGATGATAGAATTTATATGGAAAAATTTTTAGAAGAACCTCATCACATTGAAATTCAAATTTTTTCTGATAATCATGGAAATTGTGTTAGCCTTGGTGAAAGAGAATGCTCAATACAAAGAAGATATCAAAAAATTATTGAAGAGACTCCTTCCCCATTCATTACTTCCAAATTAAGAAAAAAACTTTCTAAATCTGCAATTTCAATTGCAAGTGCTTGTAATTATGTTGGCGCTGGAACCGTAGAATTTTTAGTAGATAAACATCATGATTTTTATTTTTTAGAGATGAATACTAGGCTACAAGTTGAGCATCCCATAACAGAAACAACTACAGGAATAGATCTTGTTAAAGAACAAATAAATGTTGCTGCAAATAAAAAATTATCATTTAAGCAAGCAGAAATAAACCCCTCAGGACATGCAATTGAATGTAGAATATATGCAGAAGATGGATTTAATAATTTTAGTCCCTCCACTGGTACTATTAAAGAAATTTCAATTCCAAATGGAATTGGCGTACGGTTTGATGAAGGAGTAAGATCAGGACAACAAATTACACCCTATTATGACCCTTTATTAGGTAAACTAATAACATGGGGTAACGATAGAACAATAGCAATAAATCGAATGTTACGTGCTCTCCATGAATTCCATGTCACAGGCATAGATACAACCATTCCTTTTTGCAAAACCTTATTATCTCATCGATCATTTCAACAAGGTACATACTGTACCAATACACTAAATACCATTAATGATGAGCTATTAAACATGATCACAAATCATGGACAGGATTACTTACTTGCAGCTCGTATAGGTGCTAGCAAATTACATGATAAAAATAAAGTGAAATTCATAAATGATAACCTGGTAAGTAAGTGGAGTATTGAAGGAAAAAGGAGTGGAATGAAATGATTTTTTCTACTACCATTAATGGGAAGAAAATGAACTTAAGCATATCATCTGACAAGCCGGAAATTAGCATTCTAAATGATAAGAAAAAACAGAACATTGATTGCATCCTCATTAATGATGATACTATTTCACTATTATTAAATGGCCATGTATATTATTTAACAATAATAAATGAATCTAATGGATATAAAGTCATGGTAAACCATTATAATAATTTTGTTGAGATAAAAAATGAGCATGAAATATTAGAAGTTAAATTAGGCTTGAATAATCATGACATGGATCATTCTGGAAAAATACATGCACAAATCCCAGGGCTAATTAGTCGAATTGATGTTAAATTAGGAGACAGCATAAAAGTTGGAGATACGTTATGTATTTTAGAAGCAATGAAAATGGAAAATGAAATCAAATCACCAAATAGCGGAACCATCAAGAACATTTATGTCAATCCTAATTCTAATGTTGAAAAAGGTGACATCTTAATGGAGATTAAAAGTTAATGGCTAATTGGAGCAAATGGCTATGGGGTGGCTTTGGTTGGGCCATGTTTGGCCCAATCGGCGGGATTATGGGCTATGCTCTTGGGTCGATGTCTGAAAACACCCAAGGATTTCATACAAGCTATGAAGGTTTACATGGAAAAAGACATACACAAGCAGGTGACTTTGGTGCAGCAATGCTTATATTATTTGCAGCGGTAATGAAAGCTGATAATGAATTGAAAAAAACAGAATTAGACTTTGTAAAAAAATTTCTCATTCAACAATTTAATATCAATTATGCAAAAGATCGAATGCAATTATTCAAAGAAATCTTAAAACAAGATTTACCTTTAAAAGATGTGTGTTTGCAAATAAAAAAATTCATGGATCATCCATCACGATTACAAATGACCCACATTCTTTTTGGCTTATCTCAAGCAGATGGTCACGTACATCCTTTAGAAGTTAAAATCATTTATGACATAGCAATGCACATGGGAATATCAAATGATGATTTCGAATCCATTAAGGCCATGTTTTACAAGGACTCTTCTTCAGCATATAAAATTTTAGAAATTTCAAAAGATTCTACGAATGATGAAATAAAAAAAGCATATAGAAAAATGGCTGCCAAATTTCATCCAGACAAAGTTCACCATCTTGGAGAAGAATTTCAGAAAATAGCTGAAGAAAAATTCAAGACATTAAATGATGCTTATGGACAGATAAAAAAAGAACGTGGAATGAAATAATCTATTGATTAATGATATATTCTAAATAATTTAATTATCCATTAGTATGAAAAAAACAACATCCAACATTAATTTAAAATCATTTTATGGTGAAAATGAACCACCAGGAGAATTTCCATTTACAAGTGGAATTTATCCAAAAATGTATCAGGAAAAACTATGGACCATGCGCCAATATGCGGGTTTTGCCTCTGCTGAAGAAAGCAATAAAAGATACCGATATTTAATCGATCAAGGAGGAATGGGGCTTTCAATTGCATTTGACTTGCCTACACAAACTGGATATGATTCAGATCATTCATTGTCAGAAGGTGAGGTTGGTAGAGTAGGTGTTCCCATTAGCTCACAAGAAGACATGGATATTCTCATGCATGAAATTCCTCTTGATAAAATTTCAGTTTCCATGACTATAAATTCTACTGCAATGATCTTACTTTCTTTTTTAATTGTTTCAGCAGAAAAGCAAGGAATCCCTAGAAATAAATTAAATGGAACCATACAAAATGACATTCTAAAAGAATATATAGCAAGAGGTACATATATATATCCACCTAAATCTAGCATGAAATTAATTACGGATGTTTTTGAATTCTGTTCAAATGAAATGCCTAAATGGAATACCATTTCAATTTCAGGTTATCACATCCGTGAAGCCGGATCAAGTGCAGTTGAAGAACTTGCTTTTACTCTTTCCAATGGCATTGCATATGTTCAAGCAGCCATTGATAAAGGATTGAATGTTAATGAATTTGGCAAACGACTAAGTTTCTTTTTTAATTGTCATAATAATTTCTTCGAAGAAATAGCAAAATTCAGAGCTGCTCGAAGAATGTGGGCAAAAATAATGAAAGAGCGATTTAAAGCAACAAATGACAAGGCCATGATGTGTCGTTTCCATGTACAAACTGCAGGCTCAACACTTCAAGCTCAACAAATAAATAATAATGTAGTTCGCACAACTTTACAAGCAACGGCCGCTGTGATTGGGGGTGCACAATCTTTACATACAAATGCAATGGATGAAGCATTGGCTCTGCCCACAGAAGAATCTGCAAAATTAGCATTACGAACACAACAAATAATAGCCCATGAATCTGGACTCCCAAATGTCATAGACCCTTTGGCAGGAAGTAAATATGTAGAAACCTTAACAGATGAATTAGAAAAAAATGCTACAGACCTAATATTAAAAATTGATGAACTGGGAGGTGCCGTTTCAGCAATTGAACAAGAATTTCAACAAAATGAAATTGCATCTAGCGCTTTTGATTATCAAAAAGCAATTGATGGAAAAGAAAAAATCATTGTAGGAGTCAATAAATTCCAATCATTAGATGACAATGAAAATCCTACCCAAACAATTGACAAGGCATCAGTTGATAAACAATTACATAGATTAAAAAAAATGAAAGAAAATCGTAATATTGATGAAGTGAAAAAATCATTAGACATATTAAAAAAAATAGCTAATAGTAATGAAAACCTTGTACCACATGTAATTAATGCTGTCAAATCAAATGCCACTCTAGGAGAAATATCTGATGCTCTTAGAAACATCTTTAGTCAATATTAGACTTTCTCCTCATATGTTAAATAGTGCTAATTTTACTTGAACAATTTTATGTATTTAATTATTAATAAGGAGCATATGTACCATTCAAAAAAAATATTCATCTTTTTATTACTTTTAGTTTCTATTTCATTTTCTCAATATGGACAAGGTCGTCCTGGAAAAGGTAAACCTGGAGGTTGTGAA
>JAYZCM010000016.1:0-6396 GCA_036338305.1 Fidelibacterota bacterium
AAATCCAGTAATAAAAACACTTAAACCGATTGCCGCATCATTACTAGAGAAAACATTATTTGATAGATCCAAAGGGCCATTGGCCGGCGTGAGACCATCAGCATCTTCATAGTCATCTCTAGTTGAAAAATCTGAGTCTTCTCCACTAGAAATTGCATAAACAGCTCCACCTTTTCCAGTAGAAGAAATTCCATTATTTGTAAACTTACAATTATTTACCTTGGGATTATTTACATAAATAAGCATGCCTCCACCATTTTTTTCAATGGGATGCTGCCCATTTGGGAATGTAATCGTTTTATCAATCATGTCAGTACCCTGTCCATTGGAAATCCCAAATCCATCAATTTCTACTTGAGGCTTATGCAAACTTCCTGATTTGGGGCGAATGACAACCGTACTACCAAGTCCTCTTCCTAAACTCCCATCAATAATGGTATTATTTGCATCCCCACTTGACCTAATGATCATGTCAGATTCAATTAATAAATTTTCTTGATAAAGGCCTGGAGAAACTTCAATTATCATGTCATTTGGGTTTTGTGTTACAAAATCAATGGCAGACTGTATTGTTGAAAAATCCTGCGTACCATCCAAACCCACGGTAACCACACCGTAAGAAAATGAATATAAACTTAGTAATAACAATAACTTAATAAGATCTCCCCCATTTGAATAAATCTTAAAATAATTTACCATCAAAACAACTATTTAAAAAGATTTAATTAAGGAAGATGCATCAATGTGATAGAGATCACATTATTTGAGAACATTTATAAAATAAACAAATTAACCGTTCAATATTTTTTTGTTAAACATTTGTTCTTCAAGAAAAAATTTCCTATGAACGTCATCTGATATTTTCTCTGATGCATCCAAAATCATTCCTTGTGCTTTTTTCAACAGAATTTGTGCTTTATCTGCATCCCCTGCATATTTATAAGCTTGTGATAAAACCCACCAATCTTCAAGGATACAGTCTTTGTTTGAAAGATATTCATCATATTCATTTAGCACACTTAATTCAATTTCATTATCAATGGATTCAATTAAATCTTTCATCATTTTAACTCTAACGATTAATAGGTCATCCCCATTTTTCTTGGCAAGACGTTCTGATTTCCTTAATGTTTTCCTAGCCTTTTCATTTTTCCCCACCTCCAAATAAAAGCGTGCCAAATGATTGTGCATTAATATGAGCTGATAATCATGTTCTGCTGATTCAAAATTATAAATTGCTTCATGGATGTCATCTTCCGCTTGCCTTAAATCACCTTTCCAAAAATTTATCTCACTTGAAATTGAGTAACTTCTACCTAAAAAATAATAATCATCAAAATTCGTTTCAAATGACTTTGCATCCTCAAAAAAATGAGATGTTTTTTCATACATTCCTAATTTGACATATGTATCATAAATGACAAATAGCAATCTACGAGCATTAACTATTGAATCTATTTTTCTATACATACCTATAGCTTGATTATGCTTTTCCAATGCCTCTGTATATTGCCCCATGTTTTTATAAATGTTTCCCATGACAGCCAAAGCATTTCCCATTGCAAATTCCTCTTCAAAAAGAGAGTATATCTCTATGGCTTTGTCAACATTTTCTTTTGCTTTTTCAGTATTTAGCATGGAAGAATAACATCCTCCCATGTTTTGTAAGATTTTCCCTTCTCCAAACCTATCCTGCAATTGCACTTGCAACTCAAGACCCTTTTCAAAATTTCTAATTGCTTTTGGATATTTATGAGTTCTATTATAAAAAATACCCATTAAATTATAAATATAGGCTAACCCCGGATCATTATAGCTACTCTGTGCCAAAGTCAATGCCGATTCTAATTCTTCCTCTGCTTTTTCAAATTGGTTCATCCATTGATATACCATTCCCAAATTTGCATATGCTTCAACAAATTGATCATCCAAATCTATGGCTCCACGAAAATATTTTTTGGCTTCTTCAAGGCGCCCTTGATCCTTACCATGCTCTAATGCATGTCTTCCCTTGACATATAATTCATTTGCTTCTGCATTTTCCGTCATTTCATATGTAAAATAGCGTGTTATGTGCTCTGGCACTACCACATCTAAGTGCTCAAGAACATTCGAAACCATTTGCCCATTCATCGTACCTGTAAATTTCGTGCTACCTTCCCAACTATCAGACCATGAAATTTCTCCCGTAGCCGTATTTAACATTTCCAACTTTACTTTAAGCTTATCTTTACTCTTTAACATGCTTCCACTAACGATGTTTTCAACATTTAATTTTCTTGCTATTTCTGAAAGAGGCAAATCTGATGTTTTGTATTTTAATACGGTATTAAATGATGGAGAACGAATTGATGATACTTTTTTCAAATCATCTATCATGTGAGAAGATATGGAATGACATAATATTTCATCATCAGTTGAACCTAAATTATCAAAATACATTATGGCAACGGATTTTACCTCTGTTTCATCATAACTATCTAGGTCAACAAATCTAACACCAAGAGATTCTTGATGGTTTTGTAATTCCTGCTCTGATTCTTTCTGATAATCATGTTTACTTACATATAATTTGTATATTTCATGAGGCGAAACGATATTTTTCAATTTCACATGCCCCATTTTTCGTGTCCACATATTTGACAAATCCTTAATCTCATCATGAAATATTTTACTAATTGCAATACCACCATGAGGAGCAATACCTTCAATGCGACTACCTAAATTCACATCATTACCAAAAAGATCATCATCTTTTACTACGACGTCACCTTTATGAAGCCCAATTCTAATCGTAAATTGATCTTTCCCATGATTCAATTTATTTCTTTTTAGTAATTGATTTTGAATTTCAATCGAGCATTCAGCTGCATCGCGCGCATCAACAAATTGAGCAAAAACTGCGTCACCAATCAGTTTTATGACCTTGCCATTATTTTGATTAATCAATGGAATTACAATATTATTATGTTCATCTAGAAGTTTTAGTGCATGATTCTGATCATTGCTCATCATTCGACTATAACCCACCATGTCAGTGAACATTATTGAAGATTGAATTTGGTTGGATTCTGCCATGAGCTTTAACTAGATGATCATTCTCAAGTTAAAAATCAAAGAATCATCTTAATAAATAAATTTGTATCTTTTTCTCAAAACCTTTTAATGCATGGGAACCAAAATCTTTGACTTCATAATCATCCTTGATAAAATGATAAGTATCTTCATCCATTAAAATGTCACCAGGATCACCAGGACCATCCAATCTTGAAGCTTTATTGACAACTGATCCTATGATTGTATAATCCACTTTTTCTGGAGGTCCGATGTTTCCGACTTTTGCATATCCAGTAGCAATGCCCACGCAAATGGCAAAAGGAAACCTTTTTTGTTCTTTATACTTCTTGTCCAAAGCTTCAGCCTTTTCTTTCATTTCCTTTGCAGCTTTAACACTAGCCTGAGCACTTGTTACTCCATCAGGTGGGTTTTCAAAAAAGGCTAAAATCCCATCACCTAAATACTTATCTACAATACCATTGTTTTTAAATATGATTTTTGCCATTTCCGCAAAATATTCTTCCAATACAGCTTGTACTTCAGCAGGATCCGCCTTATCCGTAAAATTAGTAAAACTAACAATGTCTGAAAATAAAACAGAAATCCTTTTCCTTTCTCCACCTAACTTCAACATGTCTGGGTTATTTTTAATTTTCTCCATGAGTGGTGGAGATAAAAAACTCGACAAACTACCTTCTAAAACACCCATTTTAACTTGAGACTCATATATTAAGAAAATGAGCATGAAAGTCACGGAGACAAACAACGGAATAATGACAATTAAAACAGGTATCAATACTCCAAAAAATGCAAACACTAAAAAATTAAATAAAACATAGCTAATAAGAGAAATACCAGAAATGATTCCAAATTTTAACACATTGACTTTTTTTGAAATAAATATGAAAAATGCAATAAAAATAGCTAAAAACAATAATGAAATTCTTGATTTGGATGGCTGTATGAAATCATCATTCATGATGTTACTTATTGCAGTTGCAAAAATCAATTGATTGGACAAATGACCATCCATTGGCGTAAAACTAAATTCTTTCACCGTAGATGAATTGTCTCCAAAAATTACTGTCTTATTTGAATAATCAAAAGGTCTAGCATTCATTACATCCCAAGCTGATACGCTTATGAATTTTCCAGATTTTCTCAATTTTTGAACTTTATCAAAACTTAGATAATTAATGACCATGTTTCCGTTTCCATCAAGAGGTATGGTGATATTTTTATTTTCATCACCAATGGGGAAATCATGAAAAATCAACGTCCTTTTATCTACCAGCTCAATTTTACCAAGTTCATATTGCAAATGATCACATAATAATTTTAATGTAAAGTGAGGAGCCAGCATGCCATTTATCTCAGCAACTAGTGGCAGTCTTCTTAAAATCCCATCTTGATCTGGCTCTATGTTAACAAACCCAATGCCAGAAGAATTATCCATGACTGCAGATTGACTTTTATATGGAATGTCAACAACATGTTTTATTAAGTCTGGATTTGCTCTTGATAAATCATCCATGCTTAATTCGGAAAAGATATCTCCATGAAGATTTATGTCCATGGGATCTTTGGAATCTCCAAATTTAACCAAGTAAGGATTGACAGCAAGAAAAGATTCTTCCAATGTTTTCAAAAGGATACTCCAACCACTTGTATCCACGGAATTCGTAAATATGATGTCGATTCCTAAACTCGTGGGATTTCCAGAAGTAACCTTATCTATGACAGCAGCATAGTAAGAATATGGCCAAAAAGGTTTACCTGATTCTATTTTTGAATAATCATCTAAATTCACCATCACTATTGATGAATTAAGGTCAGGTTCATTATCCAAAAACTCTCTAAAAGAAAATTTGATGTCTGTTATTTTATATTCAAAGAACTTAGTAACAATTGGGAATGAAACTAGACATATCAATACTATGATTGCAGAAAGCGCACCACCTAAGTATAATGGTCGCCTTGAATTTATTTGATTATTATTCAAATGTAACTATTTATGATTTAATATGATTTGTTTGTAAGCAATTCCATACTTACCTACACACTGATCTGTCAAACTTAAATCCTTAATTTCATCACCTTCACCTCTAAAGGCAACTCCACCTACTATGGGTTTGTCTAACCTTGATCCAATGCTAGCTAAATCACCCATGTTTTCTGGATTTAATGCATCTAACTCTTTTTCAATCAACTTACCTAATTTCATTCTACCTTTGGGATTAACATTATCATATCTAGACATGAGCTTAACTAGTTCATTTAATGATTCATTGGCATTAATTAAATAAAATGTTTCAAAGCCCGTGGGGTCACTAAATTGACTCCAATGTAGTACCGTATTATACAACGTATCAGGCAAATCTGCTAAATTTTCAGCATTACCAGAGCCTTCAGGATAAAGCATCATGAACTCACCTTCAGATCCCTTATAAATTACATACATGTGAGTATCTTTCTTATACCCGACGTTAATCCTTACGGAATCACCAGTTTGAATCATGGATTTGTCTTGTAAAATGGTAATTTTTTCTTCTTGAGACTTAAGTCTTCCAAGCACTCCATAACTAAAACCAATTTCTCCATTTTCATCTAAGGAAAAACCAAATGATAAAATAAAAATAATAAACATGACTTTCATATCTTCTCCTTCTTATGTTATTTGACTAACATTATTTTTTGAGTTTTTGAATACAATTCATTACCTTCCAATCCTTCAGCATGAATTTTAACAAAATAAATCCCACTGCTTAAGTGTGTAGCATTCCATTTATTTTCATGATATCCCGCCTTTTTTGGTCCATCATGTAATTTCTCAACCAATCTACCGTGAAGATCATATACAAACAAAGTAAGATTTGCATTCTCAGGCAATCCATAATTAATGCTGGTTGAAGGGTTAAATGGATTGGGATATGCTGGACTCAATTCAAAACTGTGCGGCTTGGGTACATAGTTCATCAACATGGAGCCACTACTAATAAGACCTGTTTTAGATTTTATTTTATATTGTAGTTCAAAGTATTTATCAGCTTTAGAAAAGGACTCCACCAATCCCAAATTTAAATTTGCGCCATCATGTTTTGAATCAAAATTAATAAGCAACGTTTCTTTAATGTACCCCTCAGACCTACTTCTATTTAATGACAGCTCAAATTCTTTACTAAAATCGGTAGGAATAAACGAAAGACCTTCATCTAACATCTCAATGCCATACCAAACATACTGAATCTCATCACCATATTCAGGAAAAGACATCATTAATGCATTATTTTCAAAGAAAATCTCTGGAGCGACACCATGATTCTCAACATATTCTAAGTC
>JAYZCM010000017.1:0-8732 GCA_036338305.1 Fidelibacterota bacterium
CATTTACTCGCAGTGCAGTCAAGTAATGATGATATGTGGTCACATGTCCTTGTTCCTGATGATAAATCATATCTCCCTCAAACAATTGCATTGGAAACAATAGGAGCACAACAAAGAATTTGGTTAGGTTTTTCATATGGACTGACTAATGAATCCAATCTTTATTCTGAGGGTGGTTTAAAAGTGTTAAACAGTAATAATATCTTATCATCGAACCCAGATACCAATTGGATTTCCATATCAAATCCTAATATTCTCCCTGGAAATGATTCTAATGCATCAGTATGGTCCATTGTATTTGATAGAATGGGTTGGCTTTGGGTGATGAATGAAAAAGGTATTAGAGCTTATGAATACGTCTATGATCAAGATCAAAATAGCATGACTCTAGAGCCTCAGGGAAAATATATAAGTGGTGACCCAATAAATTTTTTATCTAGTATTGCATTTGTCAAAGGTAATCGGATTAAAGTTGATGAACAAAACAATAAATGGATAATTACACATGATGGAATTTGGGTAATTAAAGAGAACATGACGTTTTGGCCATCGGAAGAAGGAATAAATGTTGAAAATAGTAGTTTATTGTCAAGCAAAGTTTATGATGTTGCATTTGATGATAAAAAAGGCTTGGCTTATTTTTCAACGGACAAAGGCATTTCAATTTTAGAAATTCCTTTTTCGGCAAATCCATCTTCTAGTGAAAATATTTATATTTCTCCAAATCCTTTCATTATACCTGATGATCATATGGTTAGGATTGGTAATGTATATGCTGGATCTGTACTAAAAATCATGACGATAAATGGTAGAGTCATGCAAGCATTACATTTAGATGATAATGAAACTTATGTTGAATGGGATGGCAGAGATAGGAGTGGGAATTATGTTGGTAGTGCTGTTTACTTAGTTTCTTCAGATAGTCCAAAGGGGAATAAAGTTTCAAAAATTTCAATCATTAGAAAATAAATTAATTTTTATAAAATAATTCATTAATTTTCTAAAAGTAAGTATGTAAATTTATATGTTCAATTAATGTTTAAGGAGATATGATAGATGCAAAGAATTTTATTTATTTTATTGGTACTAGTTTGTGGATGTTCTGAAAGTGGTGATGATGATACCTCTACAGGATCATCATGTTCAACTACTGTAGATTGTGCTGGTGAATGTGGTGGGTCAGCTGTATTGGATTGTAATGATGAATGTAATGGTACTGCTACAGAAGATAATTGTGGTGTTTGTGATTCAAATGCTTCAAATGATGATACTACATGTACTGAAGATTGTTTAGGTGTTTGGGGATCAACGACTCCTGCTCCAGAAATCGCTGACATTGATGATGGTTGTGATTTACCTGCAGGTTATCTTTATTTACTTTCAGATGGAAAAGTATTATATAATTCTTCTGAGAACATTGCTGGATTTCAATTTGTCTTAGATGGTGGTACGGCAAATACAACTGTTACTTATGCAAATGGTGATGCTGGAACTGCAGGGATGTTGATAAATGGAATGCATAATGCTACAGATGGATATCTTGTATTAGGATACTCAATGACAGGCGCTATAGTAGCTGCTGGATGTGGTACATTGACTGAATTAACCATAGATGCTGGTAGTACAATTACAGGGTTGTCTTCATTGATCATTGCAGGAGAGACAACTGGTTCTTCTGTTAATTTACAATATTATAGCTGTACGGATTAAATGTAGCTGTTTAATTTTAAAAGCCCTGATTTTTCAGGGCTTTTTTTTAAAGTTTTTTTTCAATTTCTTCAATTTTTTCAAGCGTATCTAGATATTTTATTTCAAGATCATTTCGTTTTCTAATTAACTCATTTAATTTTTCATGATCTGAGCTTATGTCATTACTACTAAAGTTAGCATTGATTTCTTCTAATGACAATTCTATGTTTGAAAATTGTTTTTTTAATTTGTTATATGCACTACGTTGAGCTTTTCTTTCTTTGTATGGATTTTTTTTAATTATTGGGTTGGCTGGTTTGTTATCGTGATTAGTTGATTTACTATTTTCATTTGTTTTTTTCCATGAATAATAATCATAATTCCCTTGATAAGATTTAATTGCTCCATCATTTACTTCAATTGTCAAATTAGTTACTGTGTTTAAGAAGTGTCTATCATGTGAAATGCAAACCATTGTTCCAGCATAATACTGCAAAGCACTTTCCATGACATCTCTAGATTTAATGTCTAAATGGTTTGTAGGTTCATCAAGGAGTAAAAGATGCACGGGTTCAACTAATAAACGAGCTAATGCAAGGCGAGATTTTTCACCCCCAGATAATACTTTGACTTTTTTCTGAACACTATCTTTTGTGAATAGGAATGATCCTAAATAAGTTCTTATTTCTGATTCTGTCCAACCTTTAGAAATGGAAAAAATAGTTTCATAGACCGTCATGTGTAAATCTAGATCTTCTACTTGATGTTGCGCGAAATAATGAAACTTTACCTTCGGGCCATAATCTAACATGCCTGATGTGGGCTTTTCTTTACCAGCTAGCATTTTTAATAGTGTAGACTTCCCGCTCCCATTTTCTCCTACGAGGGCTATTTTTTGCCCTCTTTCTATTGTTAGATTTAAATTGTCATAAACTAAATTTTGATCATATGATTTATTTATGTTTGTCATGGTAATGATTTTTAATGGAGATCTTCCTGGCTGTGGAATTTTCATTTTCATTATTTTACTTTTATCAACAATCAGCTCAACTTTTTTTATTTTTTCCAATTGTTTAATTTTACTTTTAACTTGTTTTGCTTTGGTGTTTTTTGCTCTAAATCTTTCTATGAACTTTTCAGTTTGAGCAATTTCCTTTTGTTGATTTTCATATGTTTTATTATTGTGCTTTATGTTAATTTCACGTTTATCCACATATTCACTATAATTACCTTTGTATAAAGTGGAAGTGCCCTGATTTAATTCCAAAATGTTATTTATGGATTTATCTAAAAAACTTCTGTCATGGCTTATCATTATCAATGAACCATTCCATGAAGATAGGAAATCTTCCATCCAAATGATGGCTTCCAAATCCAAATGATTGGTTGGTTCATCTAAAAATAAGTAATTAGGTTCTTTTAATAGTATGCTAGCAAGATAGCATCGCATTCTCCATCCACCACTAAAGGATTTAAATGGCTCAGAAAACTGAGTACTGGAAAATCCAAGCCCAGAGAGTATGGTTTTGGCTTTTTTCTCAATATCCCAGCCACCTAATTGTTCAAATTCTGACTGTAAATTAGATAATTTATTTAAAAGAGTGCCATTATTTGGATCATTGATGAGTTTTTCATTGATTGAATGAATTTCATTCTCCAATATTGATAATTCAGGAAGACCGGCAAGTGTTTCATTTAGTATGGTATTTTCATTGCCGGCTATGATTTCTTGTGGAAGATATCCAATGGACGTAGTTGGACTTCTATTAATTTTTCCTTCATCAGGGGCTTCTTGACCTAATAAAATTTTAAGTAATGTTGATTTGCCTGCGCCATTGGGGCCAACTAACCCTACTCTCATGCCTTCATTTAGCTTTATGGAAAGGTTTTTAAATAATGTTTTATCCGGAAATTCTTTGGAGATTGATTCTACGGTTATCATTTTTCTTGTGCAGTTTTATAGAATGTGAATCCAATTAAAATAAATAACAAAACTCCTAATAATTGATTCCCATGCATTGTTGGCCACCAGTATTTATTTCCCGTAATGAAAATGGGCAATGCCACAAAAATTCCCATTAGCGCTTCACCTGTTATTAATCCAGAAGCAAATAATAGTCCTTTTTCATTACTTTTTTTTCTACTAGCATAATGGGCAATCATGCCTCCTAAGAATATGGGGGTGGATAGCTCAATTGGTAAATAAATACCAACAGCAATAGCTAGAACTGGCAGTCTAAAAGTAGACTTTCTTTTTTCTTGAATTGAATCTAATATTATTATGAAAATGCCTATTAATGCCCCTATTTGAACCATTTCCCAAGGCAAATTCCCTGAAAACACACCATCAGCAACAGATTTCATGAGGGTTGCTTGGGGAGCCGGAAAATCTACAGATCCAATTACATATGCCGTGTGAAGTATGTCAAGAACAAGGCCTAAAACAGCAGCAGCAGATAAGGTTCCTATTATTTGCATTACTTGCTGCTTCCATGGGGTTGCACCAACTATGTGACCTGTTTTTAAATCTTGTAGATTATCACCACCTATTGCAGCGGCACAACATACGACTGCACCTATTATGATGGCACTTGCAGCACCTGCAGTGGATCCCGTTCCCAATATCGCCAATAATAATAATGATGAGAATAAAATGGTTGCAATGGTTACCCCTGAAACTGGATTATTCGATGAACCGACAATCCCAGCCATGTAAGATGCTACGGAAGAAAATAAAAAACCAAAAATTAACATTACAATTGATAAGATAATAGATATGAATATGTTATCAATCACCTCTAAATAGAGAAAGAAAACAGGTAGTAAAAGAATTAGTAGCCCAATCATGACAAATTTAATGGAAAAATCTTTTTCTTCATTTGGAATGTCATCATTATTTTTCATGCTGGAGATAGCATTCAAGCTTGATTTTATTCCTTTAATTAGAGGAGAAATTAATTTTATTAGTGCCCAAATTCCGCCTACTACCATTGCACCAACACCTAAATAGCGAATTTTTGTATTCCAAATCATCCATGCTGTGTCATGAATGTGCCCCTCATGTCCATTAATTGATGAGTATACGGGGATTGCAATAAGCCAGCTTAATACTCCTCCAGAAAATACTAGAATGGAAATGTTTCTACCAACAATGTAACCTACGGCAAGAAGCGCTGGTGAAAGATCGCAACCAATTCCAAAAATTGCCCCTCCAATATTTTTAATGCTTTCAATGGCAGAGCTCCAAAGAGAAAGGCCTGCTTGCGCTAATTTCATTAATGCACCTGTCAATGTTGCTAATCCTAATATTTTCAAACCATTGTTTGTTGCATTATTAGACCGAGCTTTTTCACCTGTTTTTAATACTTCAGCAGTTGCCATTCCTTCAGGGAATTTAAGTTTTGCTTCTAGGATGAGTGCACGTCTTAATGGGATTGTAAATAATACGCCCATTATGCCGCCAATTGCAGCAATTCTAGCTACTTCAAAATAATTGAAACTTTCCCAGTATCCCATGAGCAATAAAGCTGGTATGGTAAATATTACACCTGCAGCAAGCGATTCACCAGCTGAAGCAGCGGTTTGTACGATGTTATTTTCAAGAATATTTGATTTTTTAAACATACTAAGTATGCCCATTGAAATTACTGCTGCTGGAATGGAGGCTGAAACTGTCATTCCTGCAAATAATCCTAAATATGCATTTGCTCCAGCTAAGACCATGGATAGTATGATTCCTAAAATTATGGATTTAAAAGTTATTTCGTGGATTTCTTTTTTCATTCTTATCCTGATTTTATTATATGTTTATTATTCAATTGGTAAAATTAATGGAAAAATGATTTATAAAAGTTTTGTTATTTTCATGAATAAAAAATACTAATCATATATTTGAAAAGTATTACGTTAGCGAAGGCGATAAGTCATGGAATTAATATTAATGATAAGATTTTTTACTATATTAACTATTTACTTTTTACTTACTTCTTGCGGGATGGTAGTGTCTAAACTCATCCCGTTCACTGATTTGCCAAAACCCATTGGAAAATATAATATAGGTACTAAAATTGAAACATGGATTGATTATGATCGATTGGAATGGTTTACAGAAAATGATAAAAATGATCATAGAAAAATTGTAGTTCAATTTTGGTATCCTACGGATGATGTGTCAGGGGATTTTGCTCCTTACATGGATGACTGGAAAAAAAGAATTGGGCCTGTTTCAGAGCAAGTAGAAGTTAAAGAATTCATGATTAGTTCCATAAAAAATGTAAACACTAATTCTCATATGGATGCCACCATAAAAAAAATGAATAATAAAATGCCTTTGATAATATTTTCGCATGGCTTGGGAGGCATGAGAATGCAAAATACGATTCAAATGGAAACACTGGCAAGCGTAGGATATTTTGTTTTGGCAATTGATCATTCTTATGATGCCAACATAACACTTTTTGATGATGGGACACATGCGGATTTTAGATCGGCTGCTGAAGGTGATTTGAGTGTTCAAGAGTTTTGGGATTTGAGAATACCTCAAATTAATACTAGATCAGATGACGTGCTATTTGTTTTGGATGAAATTGAATCTTTTTTAGGTTTAAATATTCCTTTTTGGCAGGATGTAGACATGGGAAACATAGGGGTGCTAGGTCATTCATTTGGAGGAGCTACTGGAATAATTTCATCAATTAAAGATGATCGCATAGATGCATGCATGGCATTGGATGGATGGATTGTTCCCATTGAATCATCTTATGTTCAAAAAGGAATGAATGTGCCAATGTTATACATTGGGCGTCCAAAATGGGATACTCCACTTAATTACATGAAATTAGATTCATTAATTAAAAATTCAGATGCACCAGCGACAAAAATAATTTTACCTGATACAAAACACATTGATTATTCTGATACTCCACAATTTTCACCTATTTCTAAAAAAATAGGTATTTCAGGTGATATGCCTGCTGCCGATATTCGTGATACCTTGAATGATAAGATGCTAAACTTTTTTGATGCATATTTGAGGAACGATTAATTATTAAGATAATATTATTCATAATGTTTTTTGTTTTTGCATTTAGCTGCAATGAAGATAATAATTTAGGGAATAATTTGTCTTCTGATCTTTCTGGCTGCATGGACATGGCTGCATGTAATTATGATTCTAATGCAACACTAGATGACGGATCTTGTTTTTTTCCTTTGGCTAATCATGATTGTAATGGTGCTTGTGTCTCATCGATTGATTGTAGTGGCATTTGTGGTGGCACTTCAGTTAATTGCCCTAATTGGGAAGACGAGCCGACAATGTATTTATATACTGCAACTTTTATCGGTGTTATCATTATAAATACTGAAATGAATGAAGGGGACATGTTTGCAGCTTTTGATGCAGAAGGTAACGTACGGGGAGTTGGCGTACAGTTATTGCCGACTTTTGGACCATTTGAGGGTACCATAGTTTATGAAATGCAACTTCGTAGTAATGAACAAGGAAACTTATTAACATTTAAATATTATGATTCCTTGAATGATGTTATTTTGAATGTTGAAGAAACGTATGATTTTGTGATTAATGATTTGCGTGGTAACCTTGTTGAACCTCTTGAATTTAGTGTGATTAATTAACGATTGATATTGTTGTATATTTTGATCATAGGGTATTAAAATAATATGCACATGAAGAAACAAATTATTATAATTATCATTTTTTCTTGCCTAATGGCAAGCACTGATACACCAAAGTTATTTAAATATAATCAAAGTACTTTTCAAGCATTTTATTTTTTTAAAAATGTCATGCTAGATAGCGCTTTTGTTGAATTAGATGATTGGGTTGGTACTTTTAATTGCATGGAATGGAATGAAGACTCTACTTATTGTAATAAATTAGGATCATGTGTAGGTAGTAGAAGATGGAATACAGAAAAATGCGGTGGGGGTATTTGTGATCTTCCAGCAATGGGTAAAGTTGAAGTTTCTGGAGAAAAAACAATGGGATATTTAGAGTCTGGGCAATATCCCGTCTTTCTTATTTATGATAAATCCAGAGGTACGTATCATAGGGCTAATGCTAAAGGAAATGTGACCATACAGCAGGACGTTTGTAGAAATGGTTATCCGTATTGTTATGCATGGGAAAATTTTAATTTTTATTTTGTAGAAATGCTGAATGGAAATGAAACATACATGGATTGTAGTGGGAAACTCGGAGGAGATTTGGTTGTTGACTCATGCGGTATATGTGGTGGTTCTGGGCCAAAGTTTCATTGTGCTAGTAAAGAGAAGTCTTATTGTACGGAATATGAGTACGAGCAAGGTTGTTCAAAATAAAAATCTTTAAAATATTAGAAAAGTTTGATGGTAATGGTAAAACGATTTATATTTCACGCCCCTGGTTGGGGTATAAAATACTGGCGCGGGATGGAGCAGTCTGGTAGCTCGTCGGGCTCATAACCCGAAGGTCGCAGGTTCAAATCCTGCTCCCGCTACGATGAGGAAGACCCTCAGTTCTCTTTGGAGAATTGGGGGTTTTCCCTTTTATGGGACATATATGTGTCGGTTTTAGTTAGCGGTATAATTTAGCCCAAAAATGGCACAAAATGGCACATATATGGCACACGAAAAATTCAAAATAATCAAAGTTAACCAAAATCTATATATCAAAATCCAAGCGTACCCGGGGGCTACCTATAGCACAGACGTATAACAAAATGCCCTAGTTTTAAAAGACCTGTGTAAACCGTGTGTAAGTAGATATGGCTAAAATACTTAGTTAATATATGCCCTCACTCTTACGCCACCCTGACTTCACTCTTACGTCACTCTGACTTCACTCTGAGGGTATAAATAATCCAAAGACTGTTTTAATGTAAATTTGTATATTTCTATATGCCAATTGAAAGAAAACTCGCTGCAATTATGTTTACGGATATTGCAGGTTATACAGAGAAGATGTCCAAAAATGAGGATAAAGCATTTTCTCTTATTAAGAAGAAGAGAGACCTCCTGCTTCCCCTTTTGGAAAAACACAA
>JAYZCM010000018.1:0-18988 GCA_036338305.1 Fidelibacterota bacterium
CATTCCCTAAAAACTTAGGTGAAATATTAGTTAAATTTGATAAAGTATTAGTTCCTGAATTGAATTTAGGGCAATTACTATCAATTATTAGATCAAAATATTTAATAGATGCTAAGGGATATAATAAAATTAAGGGTAAACCCTTTACATCTTTAGAAATATTAAATAAGATTAAAAAATATTTAAAGGAGTAAAATGCCAAATATAGAGCAACTTACAAAAAAAGATTTTACATCTGATCAAGATGTTCGATGGTGCCCTGGATGTGGCGATTATGCAATTTTAGCACAAGTTCAAAAAGTTTTTCCTACATTAGGTATTCCTAAAGAAAATTTTTTAATTGTATCAGGGATAGGTTGCGCAAGCAGGTTTCCTTATTATATGGACACGTATGGATTTCATTCAATTCATGGGAGAGCTACAGCCGTAGCTTCAGGAGCAAAACTTGCTAACCCTGATTTATCTGTCTGGGTTGTAACTGGAGATGGCGATGCAATGAGTATCGGAGGAAATCATTTAATTCATATACTAAGAAGAAACTTTGATATTAAAATTTTAATGTTTAATAATAAAATATATGGGCTTACAAAAGGACAATATTCTCCAACTTCTGAATTAGGTAAAGTTACAAAGTCAACTCCGTTAGGATCTTTGGATTATCCTTTCAATCCTCCTCAATTAGCTTTAGGAGCTGCAGGTACATTCATTGCGCGTACCATGGATATAGAAAAAAAGCATATGGCAGAAATCATAAACATGGCATCGGCTCATAAGGGGACATCTTTTATTGAGATTTATCAAAATTGTAATATTTTTAATGATGGTGCATTTTCTGAATTAACTGATAAAGAAACAAAAGCTGAAACACAGCTTTTGTTAGAACATGGAAAACCCATGGTTTTTGGTGCTAATGATGGTAAGGGGTTAGTTTTAGAAGGTGCAACATTTAAAGTAGTTGCATTAGATGGAAAAAATTATTCTGTAGATGATATACTTGTACATGATATGTATGACAAGAATTTAGCCATGTTGTTGAGTGAAATTACATACACTCCAAATTTGCCTGTTCCTTTTGGAGTCATATACAAGGAAGATAAGCCTACCTATGAGCAAATGATGGATTTGCAGATTCAAGATGCCATAAAAAATAAAGGTGAAGGTCAATTGAATGAATTGATTTTGGGTGCAAATTCATGGGAAGTGAAGTAGTCGTTTAATGAGAAAAGAAAAAGATTCAATGGGTACTGTTTCTGTACCTGATAATTCATATTATGGTGCACAAACTCAGCGAGCAATAGATAATTTTAATGTAAGCGGAATCATGTTATCAGATGCAATGATTAAAGCATTAGGCATGATTAAAAAATCGGCTGCCATTGTAAACTGTAATTTAGGTTTATTAGATAATGATAGAAGAGATGCAATCATTAAAGCTGCAGATGAAGTCATCGATGGTAAATTTAATGATCAATTTTTAATTGATATTTTTCAAACAGGTTCAGGGACATCTAGTAATATGAATTGTAATGAGATTATTGCAAATAGAGCTAGCGAAATACTTGGCGGTGAAATTGGAAGTAGAGAGCCTGTGCATCCTAACAATCATGTAAATTTAGGACAGTCAAGTAATGATGTTATTCCTACTGCGATACACGTTGCTGCGAATATTAAAATTCAGAATGAATTGATTCCTGTATTATTGATTTTATCTGAAGAGATAAATAATAAGGCTGAAGAATTTAATGATATAATTAAGATAGGTAGAACGCATCTTCAAGATGCTACCCCTATTACATTGGGGCAAGAGTTTTCAGGTTATGCCCAGATGATTAATAATGGAATTGAAAGATTAAAAAATACTAAACGGTATTTATCTGAAATTGCTCAAGGTGGTACTGCTGTTGGAACTGGATTAAATACAAAGAAAAATTTTGGTAAACTCATGGCAGATCAGATTAGTAAAATGTCAGGAGTGAAATTTATGGAAGCCCCTAATCATTTTGAGGCTCAAGCTAGTCAAGATGCTGCCGTAGAAACATCTGGAACATTAAAAGCTGTTGCAGTTTCATTGTCAAAAATTGCAAATGATATTAGGTGGATGGGATCAGGTCCGCGATCCGGGATTGGTGAATTGATTTTACCTGCAGTGCAACCAGGATCATCCATAATGCCTGGGAAGGTTAATCCCGTGATTTGTGAATCCATGATTCAAATTTGTGCACAAGTAATAGGAAATGATGTTACAATTACTTTAGGTGGTCAAGGTGGAGTATTTGAATTAAATATGATGTTACCATTAATTGCTCATAATTTGCTGGAGTCCATTGAAATTCTATCTACAGGATCTAATATGTTTACTAATAAATTAATAAAAGGGCTTAGTGCAAATAAAGACAAGTGTTTTGGTTATATTGAAGGCAGTCTTGCAATGTGTACTTCATTAGCGCCAGTCATTGGTTATGATAAAGCGGCTGAGGTTGCTCATAAAGCATATGAAACTGGAATGACGATTAAGGAAATTTGTATTAAAGAAAAATTACTTGATCAAGGTAAATTAGATGAATTATTAGATCCTAAGGCCATGATTAAGCCAACTGATTAGCTTTTATGTTTTTTAATAAATACCGTAAAAGAAAATATAATAAAATGTCATTTTGGAAGGTGTTATTAAACACCTTTCTTTTTTTATTGGCATGTTTTATTGGTGGTATAATTTATTTGTTTATTTTATCTAGTGATTTACCTTCTATAGAAGAGTTGCAGCGTTTTAATCCTGAACAAGTATCTAAAATCATTTCAGCTGATGGTAAGGTCATAAAAGAATTATTTATTCATAAAAGAGATGTAGTAAAAATTAGTCAAATTCCAAAAGAATTAAGATATGGATTGCTAGCAATGGAAGATAGAAGGTTTTTTGAACATTCTGGACTTAGTTTTCAATCATTGGCTAGAGCTGTGGTAGTTAATTTATTGACAATGAGTAGAAGGCAAGGTGCAAGTACTCTCACTCAGCAATTAGCAAGAAATATGTATAATACCATAGGCTTTGATAAAACTTATATTAGAAAATTAAAAGAGTTAATTACGGCTATAAAAATTGAACAAACTTTTACTAAGTCCGAAATAATGGAATTATATTTGAATTCTGTTTATTTTGGGCATGGTAATTATGGAGTTCAAGCTGCTTCATTACATTATTTTGGCAAGAATGTGACTGATTTGAAATTAGATGAAACATCCATTCTTATAGGATTACTTCCAGCTCCAGCCCGTTATTCTCCAATTAGGCATCCAGATCGTTCTATCATAAGAAGAAATTTAGTTTTACGAATTATGAAAGAACAAAATTATATAGATGATGAAACATATGATTATTATGTTAATAAAGAACTTCCTAGCAAACAGATAGAGAGTGAGGGAGGAATAGCTCCTTATTTTACAGAATTTATTAGAAGAGAACTTGAAAAAATTGATGATGAATTAAATATAAATTTATATAAAGATGGATTGATTGTACATACAACATTAGATAGTAGAGTTCAGAAAATATTATCAAATTCATTTAATATGAATATGAAAAAAAATCAGGAAATTTTAAATAAGGAATTGGTTAAAGATGTTGAAAAGCTGAAAAAAGTATTAAGTATAACAAAATTTGACCTTGATTCTGCAATATCTATTCTTTCAATGAATGATACAATACCAGAAATCATTCAAAATCAATTATTAGTGCAAGGAGCAGGTGTTGTAATCGATCCAAAAAGTGGATATATTCTTGGAATGATAGGAGGCCGTGAAGAAGATATTTATCGTGATCATTTTAATAGAGCAGTTCAAGCCAAGAGGCAACCAGGGTCAGTATTTAAACCTTTTATTTATCTTTCTGCTTTAGAAAAGGGTTATTCAACTACTACAGAGTTATTGAATCAACCTTTAGTAGTCTTTATTGATGATACTACTCAATGGAATCCACAGAACCATGATGGATCGACAGGTTTATTGACAACACTTAGAGAAGGCATAAGAAGGTCTCTGAATTTGATTTCTGTTAGAGTTGTTCAAGAGCTAGTTACACCTAAAGAAATTGTTAAAAATGCCGTTGATTTTGGTATTTCAACTAATATTCGTCCTGTAGATGCCATTGCGCTTGGAGTTTCAGAAGTATATCCTTTAGAAATAACAATGGCTTACGCTACAATGGCTAATAATGGAATTTATATGAATCCAATTGGAATAACTAGGATTGAAGATAGACATGGAAGAATTTTAAAAGAATATATTCCATATGGAAAAGAGGTACAAGATGAATCTACGATATATATATTAAGGGATATGATGAAATCTGTTGTAGATGCTGGTACAGGAGGTTCTTTACGTTGGAAATATAAATTCCATGCACCTGCTGCGGGTAAAACTGGAACTACAAATAGTAAAGCTGATGCATGGTTTGTAGGGTTTACTCCTCAAATAGCCATAGGTATTTGGATTGGGATGGATGACCCTAGAGTTTCTCTAGGAGAAAAGCAATTTGGCTCTTCTGCAGCGTTACCAATTTTTGCAAATACAATAAAAGAAATATATGAATTAGGTGAATTCCAAGTTGATGGTAATACTATTGTTTTAAGTGATCAAATGGATTGGCCAGTATCTAAAAATATATATGAAGAAGAAATATGTAAGGATACATTTGAAAAGGCAACACGTTATTGTTCAAATAAAATGAAAGAGATTTTTTTAAAAGAAAATCGTCCTAAAAAGCAATGTTCTCAACATGTTAGTCCTTTTTCTCGTTTTCAGGAAAAATAATGTCAAAAATATTTAAATTTTCATTAAGTGTCATTTTTTTTTTAATTTCAATTACTTTAATTATATTTTTTTTTAATTTGAAACTAAAAAGTGAATGTTATGAAAAGTGTGCAGAGTTTCATTTATTGGGAGAAGCAACATTTTGGGAATTTAGTGATTATGTTGTTTTTAATGAGGATACAGTTTGGGTAGATAAGGAATGTTATGATGATTGGTGTATTTGTATTGATGAATGTAAACCGGGTTTATGTTGTAAATTGTTAAATAAAAAGAAATAGTTTAATAATAATGTATTTAGTAATTAGTTGTAGTATGAATAAATCAAGTAAGAGTAGAATCATGGCACGCCATGCTTATGATTTATATTCTAAAAATGCTAAGTTTATAGATTTACAAGATTTTGAATTGCCAATATGTGATGGTGATACTTGTTATGATGATTTTACTGTTATGGAATTAAAAGAAATAATATCAAATGCAAAATCTATAATTTTGGCCTCTCCCATTTATAATTATGATTTCAATGCTGCTGCTAAAAATCTTATTGAATTAACTGGGCGTTCTTGGAATGAAAAAATTATTGGATTTATATCTTCAGCAGGTAGTATGAATTCTTTCATGTCTCCAATGTCTTTTGCAAATACAATGATGATAGATTTTAGATGTATTATTATTCCAAGATATGTTTATGCTGATAAAAAATGTTTTTCTGAAAATGGCGAAATTAATAGTGAAATAAAAGAAAGGATTGAAGAATTGGTTGAAAAGTCTATTTTATTGACTAACTCTTTGCCATGATATGTTTTATTATTTATTGAAAATTATTGTTTCAGCAATTTTGATACTTTTGATTTCAGAATTAGCAAAAAGAAGTTCTTTTATTGGTGGTTTGGTAGCTTCAATTCCTTTAATTTCCATTTTATCATTTTTTTGGCTTTATTTTGATACAAAAGACATATCTAAAATAATTAATTTGTCCTATGGAATTTTTTGGTTAGTCATTCCATCTTTAGGTTTATTTTTAATTCTTCCTGAATTATTGAAAATAGGCATTAATTTTTATATGAGTATGCTAATTGCAATAATCTTGACAATACTATTATATTGGTTTATGATTATTATCATTGGTTGGCTTGGCATGGAATTATAAATTTATTTATTATTAATTATTATATTTTTTCATATTGAATATTAATCATAAAAGGCAAAAATATCTTTTTTTCACAATTAACATTATTGGTGGATCTTTAGTTTTATTTTCATATGCTCATGGTTTAATTACTCACGTTGACTTACGTGACTCTTTATGGGGGGGGATACCTGGAAACATTAAGCCATTTTATGTTGTTTCCATGTTTATGGCAGCATTTGGATATTTTTTCTTTACAAATTATATCCTAAAAAAGATTTTTTTCAATGAAAATGATAACCTTTCTTTATTAAGGTTAATTAATATTTTATATGCAGGCATAATATTTCCATCAGTTATGTGGATGCCAATGACCTTTGAATATCTTTTAAATGGATCGATTGAATTATGGTGGTTGATTCGCATGGTATTATTTGTAGTAGGAGTTTCTTCTTCATTATTATTTATTCTCTTGTTATTTTTTAATTTTAAAAATAAAAGTAATTTTCAACTCATGAGCATATTAGGAATATTTTCTTTTTGGGTACAAACAATGATATTAGATGCACTTGTTTGGCCAATTTATTTTAATGTTTAAAAGTAATGAAATGATAAAATATCAATATCCTATATTATATTCTTTTAGACGTTGACCATATGCAATTAGAGCTAGGATGGCTCTAGCATATTCAGAAATAACCGTAGATCTTAGGGAGATTTCTTTGAAAAATAGACCTAAGTCCTTATATGAAGTTTCAAAAAAAGGTACCGTTCCTGTACTTTGCATTAATGATAATAAAGTGATAGATGAGAGTCTAGATATCATGTTATGGTCATTGAAAAATAAAGATTCTAATGGATGGATTAACAATAATCTTGATTCTCAATTAGAAATTATTGAAAATAATGATACTCAGTTTAAACATTGGTTAGATAAATATAAATATTTTGATAGATATCCAGAAAAAAATAGAGATTATTATCGTAATAGATGTAATGATTTTTTAGTTCAGATAAATGATATGCTAATGAAAAATAAATTTTTAATGAGCGATTCTCTTGCATTGGTAGATATTGCTATTTTCCCTTTTATTCGGCAATTTTCAAATGTTGATCAAAAATGGCTATATGTTAATTATGAAAATATTTTTATTTGGCTAGAAGGTTTATTGAAATCTGAATTGTTTATTTCTGTGATGAATAAATATTCTGAAAATAATGGTGAATCACTAATTGTTAATTTTAATTGTGAATAAAATAAGGAGAGAATAATTGCCAACATTTGATATTGTTTGTAAGTATGAAATACATGAGATTGAAAATACAGTTAATATGGTTAAGAGAGATATTTTAAATCGGTATGACTTTAAAGGAACAAATACAAAGATAGATCTGGACAAAAAAAACTCAATGATTAATGTTGAATCAGACTCAGAAATGCAAATAAACACCGTACAAGACATGATTGAGAAACGAGCTGTTGGTAGAAAAGTCGCATTAAAAACGTTTAAATTTAATGATGTTGAAAAAGGAGGAGGCATGTCTCATAGGCAGAGTATTGAATTGCAGGAAGGCATTTCTCAAGATATTGCTAAAATAATAAATAAAATGATAAAGGATTCTAAGTTAAAAGTGCAGTCTCAAATTCAAGGTGATCAATTACGAGTTTCTGGAAAGAAAATTGATGATTTACAATTAGTGATTAAATTATTAAAAGAAGAAAACATTGGAATTCCATTACAGTTTATTAATATGAAAAAATAAATTTACATTTAAAAATCATTTTATTAATAATTTGGATTATAATAAAAAAATAAGCGATTGGGAAAGTAGTAATAAATCATCATAAATTACTTTTAAGCCTTTTATTAATAATTTAAATGATTTTAAGCCATAAAGGAGTTGAATTTGGAAGAGGTTAAATTATCATGGTCATATAATGATTTTAAAGCTTATGTACTTATTTATGCGGCAGAATCGAATCAAGTAATAACAGAAGAAGAAAAAGACTTTATTGAAGATCAGTTTGATTCTCTTATCATTAAAGCAATGAAAAAAGAGTTTGATATTGATACTGATTATGAAAGAATTCAGAAAATAATGGCATTTATTGAACAAAATAATTTAGGAAAAAAAGATCTTGATTCTCTTTTAAATGAAGTGAAATCAGTTTATTTAAGTGATGGGAAATTTGATGCAGCTGAACAGGCAGTTTTTCAAGTTTTAGAAAAATTATTTAAATTGAAACTATATTAAATTTATTAAATAAATAAAAAAACCTCAGTTTTTGAGGTTTTTTTTATGTAAAAAATCTTAATTTAATATTATAAAATAATTTTTTTTATGTATTTAGCAATTGCAAGTGATGAGGTTAATCCCGGGGATTCGATGCCAATCAAATTAATGAAATTTTCATATCCTTTCTCATATTCATTTTTTATTATAAAATCTTGAACAGCTTCACCTTCTTTTTGGATTTTAGGTCTAATGCCGGAAAAATCTTCAATCAGTTCATTTTCATTAATATTTAAATAGTGATTAATATTTTTCAAGAATTCTTTCTTATGTGTATTTTTCATTGCATAATTAATTTTTTTCACATAATATGCGTTTGGCCCAAAACCAATTGTTCCATCTAAATGAAGAACGATATGTATCCCTAGTGATATCTTTGATGGTAGTGGATAAATTAATGATTGTATTTTATTTCTATATTTAAAAGTTTTATAATATTCTCCTTTACAATAATGAATGTTGTAATCTTTTATTCCAACCATGTTTGCAATTTTATCAGACCATAATCCAGCACAATTAATTATAATCTTTGATTTTGCATTATAATCTAATTTTTTAAAAGATAATTTATAAGAATCTGATTCATGTTGTATGTTTGTAACTGTAGTATTATATACGATGGTATGGTTATTTGACTTTATTAAATATTCAAGTTTTTCCATGACTCCATGAGAATCAATTATTCCACTGGAGGGCACTAATAAGCCTCCATTGGAATTTATTAACGGCTCTTTATTTTTTACTTCATTGGTATTTAATATTTGTAATCCTTGTAATCCATTTTGAATGCCGTTATCCATTAATGATTCTAATTTTTTTGTTTCTGCAGAATTTGTAGCAATTATTATTTTTCCACAATTTTCATATTTTATATCATATTTTTTTGCAAATTCATATAATAGTTTGTTTCCCTCAAAACATAGTTTAGCTTTTAAACTATTTTTCTCATAATATATTCCTGAATGTATTACTTCACTGTTTCTACTGGAGACATGCTTTCCAAAACCATTTTCTTTTTCTACTAATAAAATATTATCAAATAAAGATGATAGTTCATTTGCAATTGCCAATCCGATTATGCCAGCTCCAATGATTATTACATCGAATTCATATGTATCATTATTTTTTTTCATTGAAATAAATATTTATCAGTGTATTAAATGATTCATAATTTATATTATAAATTAATTTAATTTTTTAAAAAAGAACTATTCTATGACATTAGATGTAATTTTTCTTCATTGTTCATATTTATTGACGTTATTAGCGTTATCCATTCGTGGAATACTTTGGCTACGTATTGTCCTTACGGTTTCTCAATGTGGACATTTAATTAATGCATATATGAATGATGATATTAATAAAGGTGGATGGACAATTATTTTTATTATAATTAATTTAGTTCAAATAATGATTATTTTTCGTGAAAGAAGAGAACTATTTATTCCTGAACAAATTCGTGATCTTTATGAAAATATTTTTCATACTAAAACAAGTAGAGAATTTCTTCATTTTTGGGATAAAGGTGAATTAATGCATGTAGATAATAAGACATTGATAAGTCAAGGAGACAATCAGGAAAATCTCATGCTTGTTTTAAATGGTACTGCAGAAGTCATTCGTAATGATAAAAAAATTGCAACCCTTGAAAGAGGGCAATTCATAGCTGAAATAAGTTATATTACAGGGAAACCCGCTTCGGCAGATGTTTTAGTTTCTAATGATTTGACTTATTATATTTGGGATAAAAAATCATTAAGTGAACTTAGAAAGAAGAATTCTAATATTATGCGAAAGCTAGATCATATATTGACCTTGGATATGGCTGGAAAATTAATTCGTTGATTAATTGAATTATAAAATGAATAATGGACACATAATTGCAATTGGTGGAGGAGGATTTGGGCGAAATCCAAATCATTTATTAATAGAAAAATATATAGTAGAGCAATCTAATGTACCTAAGCCAAATGTTTGTTTTATTCCTACTGCAAGTGCGGAAGACAAGTCTTATACTGTAAATTTTTATTCTGCATTTAATAAATTAAATTGTAATCCATCTCATTTAAATTTTTTTCAAAGGACTCCTAATCTTCGTTCAGTCATAAATAAACAAGATATTATTTACGTAGGAGGTGGAAATACGAAAAGCATGCTTGCTGTATGGCGAGAATGGAAATTAGATAAATTATTATTAAAGGCATATGAAAAAGGAGTCATTCTTTGTGGAGTAAGTGCTGGAGCAATATGTTGGTTTGAAAAAGGCATTACAGATTCTTGGGCAAGTAATTTAAGTGTAATGGATTGCATGGGGTTATTAAAAGGAACTTGCTGTCCACATTATGATGGAGAAGCAAATAGAAAGCCTTCTGTAGAAAAATTCTTAAATGAAGAAGTAATTAATTCTTGCTTTGCTTTAGATGATGGATCTGCAATTCATTTTAAAGATGGAATGTTTCATTCAAGTATTAGCTTTCATAAGGGAGCCAATGCTTATGAAGTATATATTCAAAATGGTAAAATAAAACATGATGTTCTAAAAGGTATTGATTTGAAATGATAAATAATTTATTTATTAGTGATATTTTATGTTTAGAAAATGAATTGGCAATAAATTGGAATGATGGGAGACAATCATATTTGTTGTTTAAAACTTTACGTGACAAATGCCCCTGTGCATTTTGTTCAGGTGAGAAAGATGTTTTAGGTAATGTTTATAAAGGGCCAGAAAAAAAATTAACTAATATTTCTTATGAAATGAAGAAGTTTGAAAAAGTTGGACATTATGCAATACGTTTTTTTTGGGGGGATAACCATGCTGATGGTTTGTATACATATGAATATCTTAGAGAGTTAGGTATGGTTGATGAAAATAAAACTTAAGGCAGGGATTAAATATGGGCTTTGTAGTTGTGGCCTTAGTAATACATTGCCATTTTGTGATAATGCTCATCGAAAATTTAATGAAGAAAATGGAGTGAATTATAAATCAGTTAAAATTATCCCTGATAAAGATGTAATTCTTTCTGTAACATCAAGCACCTGGGAAATAGGTGAATAGTTTAGTGGAATTCAAGCATTTATATTTTGCGGCAAATAGTACGGAAGCTCATTTAATTAAAGGACTTTTAGAAAGTGATGGTATATCTACCATTTTATTTGGAGAAGATCTCTCGATTGGTGTTGGAGAATTACCTGTGGATGTATTGCAAGTAGGAATTAAGGTTGATAAAAAAAAACATGTTAAAGCGTTGGAAATCATTTCAAATTATGAAAAAAATAATGAGATAAATGATAAAAAACATATTTGGACATGTACAAATTGTAATTCTATCAATCCTAAAAATTTTGAGATTTGTTGGAGCTGTCAAACTGAGTCCTAATTGCTTTGCAATGTATTTATTGCTGTTGCAAGGTTTACACATTTTGTAGTTACTCCATTCATTTCATGGGAGGATATGGAAATTTCAATTGTACAATATCCTATTATCATTTTTGGGTGATGATTATGATTTTCTGCTAATTCTGCAACTTTTTGTACAAAAGAAACACCTTCCATATAAGTTTCAAAATCATATTTTTTTATTATTTCACCATTTAAGTAGTGCCATTGACTTGATGATAATGATTTTTTTATTTCTTCTGGTGATATTAACATGAAAAACTCCAATTATTCATGGTTGAATTTTATAAAATATTTGACATTTATTACAATAATGTGTTCCTCTTTGACCTACGAATATTTTTATGATTTTTTGATTGCATCTTGGACATGGTTTATTCTCTTTCCCAAAAACTTGTAATTTTTTTTCAAACTGCCCTTTATTATTATTACCATATTGAAAGTCAATTATTGTTGTACCTTTGTGTTTCAAGGCACTTTTTAATATGGATTTAATTGATGAACAAAGTAAAATTATTTTATGATTTGTTATTTTTGAACAGATCGATTTTGGATGTATTTTAGAATCCCATAATGCCTCATCTATGTATATATTCCCTAGACCTGCAATGACTTTTTGGTCTAAAAGTAAAGGTTTTACCATTTTATTATAAGATTTGAAGGTTTTTATTAACCATTGAGCATTGAATTTTTTTGATAAAGGTTCTATTCCTAATTTATTTTCTAACCATTGAAGATTTGTTGAAATATATGCTTTGCCAAATTTCCGTACGTCTTTAAAGTAAAGTGATGAATTATCTTTAAAAATTATTTTTAAAGAAATATGTTTTTGATCATCATTGCTAAGCTCATATAAAAACTTTCCTGTCATTCTTAAATGAAATAGCAAGTAGCCATCATTTAATTCCATGATTATGAACTTTCCTCTTCTTTTTATGCAATTAATCAATTTATTTTCTAGGAATTTTTGGAAATTAAATAATGAATGTCCATGGCATACAGGTTCATAACCATTTGGTGAATTAATGGTGCGTATTATTTTTCCAGGTATTTTATTATGATTAAGTGAATCTACTACAGCTTGTACTTCGGGGAGTTCAGGCATGAATGTTTCAAGGTATGATTATTGTGGAATAGTTGCTAATCATGACTTGTATGAATTGTTATTGCATGAATTTCATTTCCTATTTCTTCTTTTAAAACTGCATGGACTAATCTATGACAATCAAGAGTAGATTTATCTTTAAAACATTCATCATGAATTATGGTTTTTAAATGTAAACCTTTTGAATGATGCCCAATATGTTGAGAGGAAGTGTTTTCTAATGTTACTTTTCCATCTGGGAAGTTATCTTTTAATTTTTGAAGTATTTTTTCAAATGTATTTATGATACTCTCCTTATTATTTATTTTGCTTTAAATTAATAAAACTATCTCAATGTAATTATTTGATAAAAACATGATTAATTATTATTAATGAATTGATAAATTTATAAGTTAAAATTAATAAAATTTTGGAGAAAAAATGATGAAAATTTCAATATATCATAATCCACGCTGAAGTAAAAGTCGAGAATCCGTGAAGATTCTAGATGAATTAGGGCATGAATATGAAGTGATTGATTATATTAATCATCCTCCTAGTAAAAATGAATTAAGATCCTTATCAAATAAGATGGGATTTAAAGCAAAGAATTTCATTAGAAATAGAGAGTCTATTTTTAAAGAATTGGGTTTAATGGATCATATGGAAAATGATGATCTTTTATTTGAAAAAATGTCTGAAAACCCGAAGTTGATTGAAAGACCTATAATTGTAAAAGGTGATAGAGCAATAATTGGAAGACCACCAGAAAAAATTAATGAATTTTTAAAAACATAGATGGTGTAACATTATGCAACAGTATTTTTTGTTAATTATCATTTCAACTTAATTTTATATATAATTTGGAGATTAATATGAAAAAATTAAAATTAATTATTTTTATATCTTTTACAGCACTTTTTGGGCAATATGATTACTCATTAGAAGATATTAATTCAGGATCAGAATCTTATGGGCAAAATATTGGTGTGTCATATTTTTCAAATAAAGTAACATTGCATTATTTTGGTCATTATAACTGAGGACTGTGTACTACTCGGTTCGGTGAACTGAATGATTACGCAGATGAGTGGTTGGTAGCAGGCTATCCTGTTCACTTGGTGGGTATTGGTAAATCTACTCACATGAGTTCTCTTAATAATTGGATTAATTCAAACTCTTCTCCTGTTTGTGCTGATGGAGATGGTTCTCCTACTTGGGTTGATTGGCAAGCTAATCAAAGAGACTTATTTATTCTTGATCATGAAGGAAATGTAGTGTTTCATGAGAATATATCTGGAGGATTGCCTTCTAATTTAAATTCAATGGTCATGGATCTAGTAAATCAGGTCTCTGATTGTGATCCTACTTTAATGTGTGGTGAGGCGTTGACATGTTGTGATGGCATGTTATACCCTACAACATGCTGTTCTGAAAATTGTGATGAACCAATTGATGTATGTGGAGATGCTTGTACAGATGGAGAGGTGAATAATGATAATCCTTGTAACCCCATGGAATGTTGGGATGGAGAGTGGGTTGAATTAATCATAGATTGTGCAGAGCAAATGGGGGTTCCATGTGAAGGAGGTCTCTATTTGCCGCCACCTGATGATGTATGTTGTTCTACTTGCGTGCAATATGGTGATAGCAACGGAGATGGTACATTAAATATATTGGATGTAGTTAATTTGGTTGGTTTGGTTTTAAATGGATCTAATGATGAAATATCTGATATTAATCAAGATGGCATGCTAAACATTTTGGATGTGGTTCAATTAGTTAGTGTAATTTTAAATTAAATTAAGTTTATTTTAATTAAACCCTCATCTAGCATGAGGGTTTTTTTTTGTATGAACTATCATTGTTAATATATTAAGTTTTAAAAATTTTAAGAATAGGTATGGATGATAAAAATCATAAATTAAATTTTATTAAGAAAAAAATAAATACGTATGGTATTTTATGTTTTTTTCACATTTTAGTTGGTCAGGTACATGATGAAATTTGTGTTGATACTTACATAGGGAGTATTGATAGTTGTTTTAATGCTGGTCCAACATATTATTCTGCTACAAAGAGTAATATTGATTTTAGTGATTTTGATGATATTCGATTTGAGTGGAATCAATGTACCAGTGGTGGATTATTTAAAGTATACTTTTGGGAAGATCAAAATGGACTTCCAGGTGAAGACATTTATTCATATCTTCAAACACCTAATGATAGTAATGCAGCAGGTTGGAATCATGTAGTCATACCAACCTTTAACTTGAATTCAAGTGGTGATCTGTGGGTTGGCATTAGAGAGTATACTGCTACGCAAGCAATAGGTTTAGATTTAGGCTCACAAGGTTGTAGTGCGGTAAAATATGAAAATACATGGGAAGAATTAGAATTAGGAAATTTGGCATATCGGTTGACAACTTGTTTAGATGATAACCCTTCAGGATGTTTTGAAAATGGATGTCCTGAAAATTATGTTTGTGTAGATGACTGGGAAAATAATTGCGTATCGTCAAATTGTGATTGTAATGAGGAGTTGGCTGAATGGGTTTGTACTGATGATTGTAATGGTGGAACATGCTTTTTGGAGGGCTGCATGGACCAAACTGCATGCAATTACAATCCAGATGCACTATTGCCTGATGAAAGTTGTGCTTATGAATTAGACTGTCAAGGGGTTTGTGGTGGTAATGCCATTGAAGATTTTTGTGGAATATGTGAAGGTAGTGCTACAACAGAAGAAGAATGTGAACAGCGAAAATGTAACATGGAATTAGCATCATACTTGGCATTTGGACAAGGTACGTCAGACATTACAGGTTTTTTTCAAGATGATCGTGAATTTGCTGTTGTTGGACTTATACAGGATGCTGCAGTATTTGTTGATATGACTGATCCTTTTAATCCATTTGAAATCGCTAGAATTTCAGGTACACCTAGTACTTGGAGGGATCTTAAGTATTGGAATCGTCATGTTTATGTTGGAACAGAGGCTAATGATGGAATAAAAGTCATAAGCGTAGATGACCCAGATAATCCAACAATAGTTTATACGATAACTGATATGACAAGTAGTCATAATATTTATGTGGATTCTGATGGTTATTTATATGTTGTAGGCGCAGCAGATCATGACATTTGGATATATGAATTAAAAGACCATCCTGAAAATCCTACTTTGGTTGGTACATGGGATGGTGAATATTTGCATGACGTTGATGTTTATAATGATAAATTATATGGTGCAGGTATTTATTCAGGACAATTTTATATTGTGGATGTGAGTGACAAAACAGCCCCTATTACTATCTTGAGCCATTTTACAGGGTTAGAAGGTGTAAGTACGCATGATTGCGCAGTCACATATGATGAACAATATTTAATTACAGCTGATGAGACAAGTGGAGGTCATGTGAAAATTTGGGATATTTCTGATTATGAGAATATTAACATGGTATCAGAATACATGACATTTCCCAACCATTCCATTCATAATATTTATGTAAGACCTGAAACCAATTTACTTATCATGTCATATTACGTTGATGGAACCCGAGTTCTAGACATTGAAAATCCAAGTGATCCAAAATTAGTTGGATATTTTGACACATCTGATTTGTCTGGTTTGTATGATGGGAATTGGGGGACTTATGCATACTTGCCAAGTGGTTATATTATTTCTAGTGATCGCCAAAATGGGTTGTTTATTTTTGATTCACCACTTTCAAATTCCTTGATGGAATGGAACATTTGTTTTGTTGTAGGTGACATGAATGAAGACGGTGGATTAAACATACTTGATGTAGTTACTTTGGCGAATTGTGTGCTAGCTGCTATTTGTGATGATGCGGGAGATATAAATCAAGATGGTGGTACTAATGTGCTTGACATTATTGCTTTGGTTAATATTATTCTTGAGGGATGAATTTGAGATCATAACCTTATTTATAATTGAAAATGAGCCATAATAATAATTATTGTAATTCTTTAGTTAAATATAATAGAAGAAAATCTTCCGTAGTTCAGGTAGGCAATATTCCTTTGGGTGGAGATTATCCAATCAGGGTACAATCAATGACAACAACAAATACCATGGATACGGAAGCTACCATTAAACAATCAATTAAAATGATAGATGCTGGAAGTGAGTATGTTAGAATTACAGCTCCAAGCATAAAGGATGCAAGAAATCTTGAAAATATTAAAAATGGATTAATTAAAGCAGGTTATGATACGCCAATAATAGCTGACATTCATTTTACTCCAAATGCTGCAATGGAAGCTGCAAAAATTGTTGAAAAAGTACGCATTAATCCTGGCAATTTTGTAGATAGAAAAAAATTTGAACATATTGAATATTCTGATAAATCATATGATGATGAATTAGTTAGAATTCGTGAACGTTTTTTACCTTTGGTTCAAATTTGTAAAGAATATGGCACTGCAATGCGGATTGGTTCAAATCATGGCTCACTTTCTGATAGAATATTAAGTAGATATGGCGATACACCGTTGGGAATGGTTGAATCTGCATTAGAATTTGTAAGGATTTGTGATTCATTAAATTTCCATGAGATTGTTTTATCCATGAAAGCAAGTAATACAAGGGTAATGGTACAAGCTTATAGATTGCTTATTAATTGCATGGATAAAGAGAATATGAATTATCCTTTACATTTAGGTGTTACAGAAGCGGGTGAGGGTGAAGATGGAAGAATTAAATCTGCAGTGGGAATTGGTACACTATTGGAAGATGGCTTGGGAGATACTATTAGAGTATCATTGACTGAAGCACCAGAATTAGAAATTCCAGTAGCTAAATTATTGGTGAAAAGATATGAAAAACGTAATAATCATGATGAAATTTCTGTAGTGGATAAACATAGTTTGACACCCTTTGAATATAAGAAGAGAGTTACTCATGCCATTAATAATATTGGTGGAGATAATGTTCCCATTGTTATTGCAGATTTATCCAAAAAACAAAAGTTGAATAAAGAATTATTTTTCGATTTAGGGTATGTTTATAAGAAAAATGAAGATAAATGGATTATTAAGGATATGGCATGTGATTATGTTTATTTAAATGAAAATAAAGTCGATTTTGATTTGCCTGGATCTTTAGGAATTATTCAATCTTACTCTAATTGGCTAGAAAATAATGGTAAAAATATTTATCCAGCATTAAAAATTAATGAATATTTAAATGCGAACATTTTTCATGAAAAACTTAATTTCATTCATTTGACAATTAAAGACATATCTGAAAAATTATTTAATAAAATAAAAGATGATTCAACAGCCGTAATCATTTTAGAAACTGATAATTTACATGGAATGGCAGAGCAACGTCGATTTTTTATTGATTGGATGAACAGGGATTATTTGCATCCTATTATCATAAGTCGTAAATATTCAGAAATTTCATTAAAATCTTTTCAATTGTTTTCAGCAACAGATTTAGGAGGTTTGCTAGTAGATGGTTTGGGTGATGGTATTTTTATTAGATTAAATAATTTTCAAAATCATAAATTAATTAATGATACTGCATTTGGCATTTTACAGGCGTCAAGGACAAGAATTAGTAAAACGGAATATATTTCCTGTCCATCATGTGGTAGAACTTTATTTGATTTGGAAGAGACTACGGCTTTGGTTCGTCATCGTACTTCTCATCTTAAAGGAATTAAAATTGGAATTATGGGCTGTATTGTCAATGGGCCAGGAGAAATGGCAGATGCTGATTACGGTTATGTAGGTACTGGAGTAGGTAAAATCAGTATATATAGGGGGCAAAATGTAATAGTGCAAAATATTCCTGCAATTAATGCCGTAGATGAACTTATTGATTTAATGAAAAAAGATGGGAAATGGGTAGAGCCTACATAAGTTTATTTTTTATTAAATAATATCAAATTTGGATTCTAATTAGGTGATTTACATCTTGTAACAAACTTTTTTTAGCCATCGACGACAATCTCCTCATAAATTAATAGATGATATTTAAGGCATTAAATTATTTATTATTATGATTAAATGTATTTTGTTAATAATTAGTATTTCATTTTCATTTTCACATGAAAATAAGTTTTCATGTGATCTTAATGTTAATGATAAGAAAATCAGCTTAACGCATTCACCAGAGTTGGTTGAAATTTCAGGTGGATATGTTCGTCTTGCCAAGATGGGTGAGGGGCATTTTACTGAATTAGGGCAGCCTGAACTTCCAACATATACCACATACTATCAGTTAGATCCTTCAAAG
>JAYZCM010000019.1:0-8629 GCA_036338305.1 Fidelibacterota bacterium
TTTGAATTATTTTCACATAAATAAATTAAACTTTTTGAAAAAACCGGATCATTAATATGCGGCATGGATATTAGAAAATGATTAGAGAAATTTTTCATACTTATGGTAAAATTAAACATGATTAATTCAAAAAAAATAATAGAAATGAAAATTGATCACAAATTTGTCAATGCTGAATTCATTGAAAGGCCAAATAGATTTTTAACTAAAGTAAAAATAAAAGATAGAATTTTTATGAGCCACCTTCCTGATCCAGGAAGATTAAAAGAATTACTAACTCCAGGAGCAAAATTACTTTTAAAAAAAGAAGATGGTATTAATAGAAAAACTAAATTTTCTACTCAAGCAGTCTATTTAAAAAAAACATTAATTTCTCTAAATACATTAACACCAAATAAATTTGTTTCATTTCTTTTAAAAAACAAGTTATTACCATTTCTTGAAAATTGGGAATTTGACAAACAAGAAGTTACCTATGGAAAAAATAGATTTGATTTTCAATTGAAAAAAAATGAAAAAAAAATGATATTAGAAATTAAATCAGCTACCTTGGTTGAAAATCAAATTGCAAAATTTCCTGATGCAATAACAGAGCGAGGAAAAAGACACGTTGAACATTTGTCTCAAATGCTTGATGATAATTTATTAACCATGGTATTATTTGTAGTTCAAAGATCAGATGCAATTTCATTCAAACCTCAATGGGAAAGAGATCCAAAATTTTGTAATGCGTTATTAAAAGCTTCACAAAATGGAGTACTCATAAAAGTCATTAAAATGGAAATGACGAAAAATTCTTTAATTTATAGAGGGGAAATACCACATAAATTGACAATGGATAAATAATATTAAATATCTATTAAATTCTCTATTCAAAAAATGAAATTTTTTATTCTTTATATTAATATTTTTTTACTTTTAAACTGTGCGGCTCAAGGAACTGCTAGTGGTGGCCCAGAGGATCTTGAAGGGCCAAAACTTTTATCCATTGATCCACCTAATAAATCACAAAATATTCCTCTTGATCAAAAAATTGTTTTAACCTTTAATGAATTAATAGATCCTATTTCAATTCAAAACGCCGTTAAAGTTTCACACGCTCATACTATTAAAGTTAGAGGTAGGCATATCATAATTAAACCTAAAAAAAATTGGACAAAAAATAAAATTTTGTCAATTTATTTATCAAGAAAAATTCGTGATTATCAAAAAAATACCATTTCAAAACCAATTCAATTAGCTTATAATACTAATAATGAAAAAATTATTAATACAAAAATAATTGGTGAAATTATTGGGCATAAAAAAGAATCCATAATTGAAGTAGGTTTATTTAATTATCCAATTAATGAAAAAAATGAATTTATTCAAAAAGTTGAAGTTGATAATAAAGGGATTTTTGAATTTAATTTTATAGATTATGGGAAATATACAATAGGTGCAATCGAAACAAATCTTATCAATATTAATGAGCAAATACGTAGAAAAAAATATTCCATGTTGACAAAAGATTATATTCATTTAACTAAATCTAATGAATTAGAAAACATAAAAATGTTTCTTTCAGATCCAATAGAAAAACTAAAAATTACTAGTATCAAAATGAATGGACAATATGATGTTGACCTAATTTTTAATGACTTATCTGAAGAAAAATATATAATTGATACTTTATTGACCCCAGGAGACTCAATTAAAATAAATTTAATTAAATCTAATAGACTTGAAACATATTCTGTCCCAGAATTTAATTTTATATTACCTGAAATAATAGATACAATTGGACCTAAAATAATTAATCATGAAAAAAATGAAAATATGATTTTTATTGAATTTTCCGAACCAATTAGAATAAAATCAAATGGAATTATTAATGAAAACAATCAAGATGCACCTATTAATTTTACATTTAATAAATCAAATGAAATTTCCATACCAGTGCTCAAAAATGGAAATGAAAAAATCAAACTTTTAGGTAATTATTTAACAGATATAAATGGTAATTCAATGATTGATTCAATTAAGTATATTTCATTTAGTAAAAATATAAATAAAAATGATGAAATCATTGGTGGCAATATCATAGGGTCCATAATATATTCTGGGAAAGAAACCATTATTTTAGAAGCTCAAAATACTAAAACAAATGAAATCCATACAATATATGCAGATGGACAAAATTTTAAGTTGAATAATTTAGAAGCAGGAATGTATAAATTATGGGCATTTGAAGCGTTACACAATAATAACGACTTTACTTATTTTTCCGGGACATGGGAACCATATCATCATGCTGCACGTTTTACAATATATCCTGATTCAATAGATGTTAGAGCAAGATGGGACATAAAAGGAATTACAATTGAATTTGACTAATTATTACTAATGGAATCATTTTATCACATAATAATTGCTGGTGGTTCTGGCTCAAGATTTTGGCCAAAAAGTAAAAAAAATAAACCAAAACAGCTATTGAAAATTACTAATGATAAAACCATGATACGTCTAACATATGAACGTATTGCTAATATTGCTAATCCAAAAAACATATTAGTAATTGCATCAAAAGAACTTTGTCAACACATTCAAATTGAAACTCCTGAAATACCAAAAGAAAATTTCATCATTGAACCTTCAGGAAAAAACACTGCACCAGCAATAGGTTTAGCTGCAATTCATATATTAAAAAGAGATAAAAATGCTTTAATGGGCATCTATCCTGCAGATCACTTAATTAGTGAAAATGATAAATTTTATAATACAATTACTAAGGCAGAAAAAATAATTTCAAATCTATCTTGTCTCGTAACAATTGGAATTAAACCTACATACTCAGCAACAGGTTATGGATATATTCATTTTGATAAATCTGAAAAGCAAAATATACAAAATTCATATAAAGTAATAAATTTTACTGAAAAACCTACAAAACAAAATGCTGACAAATTTATTACCAATGGAAACTATTTATGGAATGCAGGAATATTTGCATGGAAAGCAAAAACACTATTATCCGAAATGGAAAATCACATGCCTGATTTACATAAAAATCTGTTATCAATCTATGATGCTATTGGTAATAATAATTATGAACAAGTATTAAATTCAAAATGGCATGAAATAATTTCCAAAAGCATCGATTATGGAATTCTAGAAAAATCAAATAATATTTACACAATAGCAGCGGATTTTAAATGGAATGATTTAGGTTCATGGAAATCCTTATTTGATATTCTTCCAAAAAATAAAGATAAAAATCATTATGAAGGTGATGTGATTTCATTACAATCAAATAATAATTTAGTAATCAGTCCTAATCGATTAACAGCTGTCATCGGAATAAAAGATCTTACTATCATTAACTTAGATGATGCAACTTTAATCATGCCTCATGAAAAAGCAGAAGAAGTAAAAAATATTGTTGAAATGTTAAAATCATTAAATAATAATAAATATTTATAACGACTTATATTAAAGTAATTGATAATGCATGGGACCTTTTAGATAGTAGCTTGAAAACTGAAAAAATCCTTTTTTTAATCTGTAAAATAGCCTTGTCATAAAAGCAAAATTTCTAATATCTTATCCCTCCACATTTTTATATAAATATAATAGGGATTTCAATTTATTTTTTATAAATGCTACAAATAAATTGAAAATTATCTCATTTATTAATTGATAAGGAACGTTTTATGAAAAATTATTCTACAGAAAATATTATTAATCTTGCCTTAACTGGACATGCCTCGACTGGAAAAACCATGTTCGCAGAAGCCATGCTTGCAAATGCTGGCATGATAAATAAAATGGGCTCAATAACAAGCGGGACAACTGTCTCTGATTACCGTGAATATGAAATTGAAAATCAACACTCTATTTCATTAACGCTTATGAATTTAGAATGGGAAAATAAAAAAATTAATATATTAGATGCACCTGGTTATCTTGATTTTCATGGTGAAGTTAAATCTGCCATGCGTGTTGCAGATTTAGCGGGTATATTAATTAGTGCCACAGATGGGATAGATATTGGAACAGAATTATGCTGTGATTATGCAGATAAAGATTTTAAAATTCCAAAACTTTTTATAATGAATATGATTGATAAAGATCAATCTGATTTTGAATCCATATTAAATGCATTACAAGAACGTTATGGCCGAACTGTATTTCCTTTTACTCTTCCAATAAATGAAGGTCCTGGTTTTAATCAAATTGCAGATGTTTTAAGAAAAAAAATATTAACATTCAAAACAGATGGTACAGGTGATTTTACAGAATCTGAACCAGAGGGTGAATGGAAACAAAAGTTAGAAGATCTACATAATGAATTAATTGAATTGATTGCAGAATCAGATGAAGCATTAATGGAAATCTTTTTTGATAAAGGAGAACTTAGTGAAGAAGAGCTTCGAAGTGGACTTCATCAGGCATTACAATCCAATGGATTAATTCCAGTTTTTTCTATTTCAGGGGAAGCAAACATTGGAGTAAAAAGAATAATGGATGTCATGTCAAAATATGCACCCTGTGCTGGAGATTTTAAAGAAGTTATAGGCACAAAGCCTGGGACAGAAGATGTCTTAACACATGGTCCATCAATAAATGACCCTCTATCAGCAATTGTTTTTAAAACCATTAGTGAAGAACACATTGGTGAAATGTCCTTTTTTAGAGTTTATTCTGGAAAAGTAAATGTAGGAGATGATCTACAAAATACTTCTAGAAATGAATCTGAAAAAATGCGTCAAGTATATTTTATGAATGGAAAAAATAGAAAAGATGCACCACAATTAATTGCTGGAGATATTGGTGCTGCATTAAAATTAAAAAAAACACATACAGGGGATACATTGGCAAATTCAAAAAACCCAATTGAATTAGCAGGCATTCCATTCCCATCTCCAACAACAAGTAAAGCAGTAAAACCTGAAACTAGAGGGGATGAAGAAAAAATTGCTACGGGGCTTTCTGTAGTGCATGAAGAAGATCCAACATTTTTATATCGTGTTGATCCAGAATTAAAACAAACCATAGTTTCTGGCCAAGGAGAATTTCATTTAGAATTAGCTTTAAAACGAATCTCTAAAAGATTTAAAGTACAACTAATAAAAGAAACGCCTAAAGTTCCTTATAGAGAAACAATAACCAAAAAAGCTGAAGCAAAATATCGTCATAAAAAACAATCTGGTGGTTCAGGTCAATTTGCAGAGGTATGGATGCGCATTGAGCCAAATGAAAGAGGCTTAGGTGTTGATTTTTCAAATTCATTAGTTGGTCAAAATGTAGATAGAGGTTTTGTCCCTTCCGTTGAAAGGGGAGTACATCATATTTGTGAACAAGGTGTAATTGCAGGTTGTCAAGTAGTAGATGTGAAAATTGATTTTTATGATGGAAAAATGCATCCAGTTGATTCTAATGACATGGCATTTCAAATTGCGGGTAGACATGCATTCTCAGATGCAATCAAATCAGCACAACCCAAACTTCTAGAGCCCATCTATAAAATTCAAGTTAAGGTGCCAGATGATTTTACGGGAGATATAATGGGTGATATTTCATCTCGAAGAGGTCGAGTGCAAGGAATGGATGCTGAAGGCTCTTATCAGGTAATTAATGCAGAACTTCCACTTGCATGTTTACATGATTATTCTACGGCTTTAAAAGCCATGTCTAGTGGGCGAGGAATGTTTACTCAAGAATTTTCTCACTATGAAGACATGCCGCATACTGAAGCAAATAAAGTGATTTCTACTTGGGAAGCAGCAAGGGCAGCTGGTGAGTAAAGAACATAAATATTTATGGGCACCATGGAGAATGGGCTATATTCAAACACCAAAAAATGAATTTGGTCCTTGTATTTTTTGTGACAAAGCAAAAATAGGTGATGATGATGATAATCTAGTCGTTTATAGAGGTGAATTTTCTTATGTTTTAATGAATCTATATCCTTATAATAATGGCCATCTAATGATCACTCCATATGACCATGAAGAACATTTCGAATCATTATCCTCAGAAACTCAATTAGAGATGATGAAACTTAGTAGTTCATCAATGACCATACTAAGAGAAAGTTTAAATGCAGATGGATTTAATTTTGGAGCAAATTTTGGCGAAGTAGCAGGAGCAGGAATCAAAGAACATTTACACATGCATGTTGTTCCACGTTGGATAGGAGATACTAATTTCATGCCTGTCATGGGGCATACAAAGGTAATGATTGATGGTTTGAGAGAAACTAGAAAACAGCTCTCAGAAGCTTTTGCAAAAAAAAATATATGATATTATTTATCATTAGATAAAAATACATCAATCGTTTCTTCTTTAAATAATACCCATAATCCATATATCCCAATTATAGTTCCAAAAGGTATGCTTAATAATGATAAACAAGAAAGTATAATTCCAAAAACTCTACTCCAACTTTTCTTTGTCAATAATCCATAACTACAAATAATACCAGGTGTTGCTAATGTAAATAATAATATTCTAATTGAGCTACCTATTATGGATGTAACTCTCATAGCCGTTAAATCTCCACTTATTTCTCCTGCCATTGGGATAAAATGATTTACAATAAATCCACCAATTATCATCAATATGCTAAAAGTTAAAAATAATGAACCAAGTATATTTACATGCTTTTCCATATTCTGAGGATGTCTCTGATTTTTACCACAATGCTTACATAATTTGGCTTCTTCTTGTATTTCTTCAGCACAATAAATACATTTTATCATAAATTCTCCAAAATTAAAATTTTTTAAATTTACAAAGATTACATAACCTTATTTTCAATTAAAATTATAAATTGACATTTGAAAAAATAAAACATCATTCATTAAGAAGAAATATTTAAATCTTTATATAAAAATAATTATAAATTTCCCATCTGAATTTACTTTATCAGAAAAGTAAAACTTTATTCCGGTATAGCTCAGTTGGTTAGAGCAGTGGACTGTTAATCCACGTGTCCCTGGTTCGAGTCCAGGTACCGGAGCAACCATAAGCCCCTCTAAAAAGAGGGGCTTGTTTTATTTATAAGTTTTTATAAGTGAAATTTTTCTTATATAGATAAGAGGCTTTATCATTTATTTCCATTATAGGATAAATAAATAAATTGACAAAATCTAATTCATGTCCTTTTAATTTAAAATCTCTACCAACCATCATTTCTACTCTATTATTACAAACGGTACCAAAAAAATAGTCTATCTTTTCTGGATCTTTATCTGCTTCAGAAATATCAACAGGATACCATCCTTTATTTTCAATGTAATAATCAGCCCAACAATGATATCCACCTACTTTTCCACTTTCCCCATCAGGTATTGGAAATCCCATGTGAAAACGTGCAGGAATACCCATGGTACGATCTAATGACATAAAATATGAATGATAATCCGTACAGTTTCCAACTCCTATGTCACAAGCATAAATAGAATTTCCATTCCCAAAAGTATAATTACTTTTTTCTTTTTTTGCCTTCTGATATAAGTTTACAACCTCATCTCTGCTGACCTCTTTTAATCCATATTTTCCATCTGCATTTAACCATGGATCTTTATAATATTGATTATCAACAGATTTTGGTTTTCCATAATGCATGCCATTTAAAACATAATCATAAATCTGCCTTACATTATTTTTAGATAATTTATTTTCTTCAATTACTTTATTAAATACCCCTCCTACAGGAACTGAATTGTATGAATGTAAATATTCATTAGGATCAACATTTTCATAATGTACATTTTGATGTTCTTTTCTTACAACATCAAATATTACTGAAACTTTCTTGGATTCAGTTGTCCCATCTAATTGATTAATATAAAGATATTTATTTCCATGGACTTTTTCATCTTCCAAACTATACTCTAAACCATTAGTATTAATTTTAAGCGCTGAGATGGTTTGAACCTCATTTGATGTTGGAATAGGTATCCAAACTTCTAATTTTTTACCATTAGTAGGTTCTATGTCTACTTCATATGTAAATTGAAATGAACGTGTATTAATTTTATTTACTGCACAACTGCAAAAAAATAAAATACATATTAATAAACGTATTAACATTTTAAAATACTCCTTTTTTATTATTTATTATTGAAAAATAAGGGATGAACATCCCCTTTGAAGGACTAACTAAACAAAATTTTTGAACTTCTGCTGACCAGCAGAAAAATAAAAAAATCATCTCCATTTGAATTTAATCCGTAATATCATATTAAAAATTAAAAAAATAATTAATTAATTATCAAGTATTCTATTTACTAATTCAATGATATCCATGATATTCAATATGCCATCTTGATTCATGTCAGAATAATCATAAAATTCTAAATTAAGGATTAAATCAACCATAAGTACAATATCCGATATATTTAAACTACCATCATCATTCATATCACCTGGAATGAAACTTACTTCTTCACAATAACTATTATCTATTTGAGCAGTACCACCACCACACTCCGTAGTCCATGAGCCATACCAACCGCCATAATCAAGATAATTATAACAGTCTGGGTAATAATATTCACAACTTCCGGGGCCCCATCCAGAGGTTGATAATGTACTACAGTTAATAATTTCTATATCTTCAATCCATTCACAACCACCATCA
>JAYZCM010000020.1:0-5745 GCA_036338305.1 Fidelibacterota bacterium
ATTTTAAATAATTTTAATATAAAATGGCTAAGAAATAACTTCATTTCTTCTATAGAATATCTTGTCAATTGAATCTTATCAATTACAATTGAATAGTCATCATAATTTAAAATCAATTTATTTTTTTGACTCTTTATATTATGCATAGAAGAATTAAATCTTATCAAATTTCGTCTAGCAATGTTCAATATATTAGATTTAAAATTATATTTTTCTAATAATAGTGGCAATTTATTTAATCTTAAATTATTTCTTCTAATACTTATATCTTTATTTGTTGGATCTTCAATCCAAACCAAATTATGATTAGAAGCATAATTCAATATTTCTTTTTTTGAACAATATAAAATAGGCCTTCTTATTCTCCCTAGCGACTCTCTTATTCCTATTTTAGAAATCCAATCTGAGCCATCTTCAATCTTCATCATAATTGTTTCTAATTGATCATTTTCATGATGTGCTGTAAATGCATGATCAATATCATTATCATCCATTATTCTTTTTATAATATCATATCTTTTAAATCGAGCAACAGATTCAAAATTTTCAAAAGTTGAAATAAAAACCTCCTCAACATATAACATTACATCATTTACTTTTGAAAAATCATAAACTATATTTTCCATTTTTTTACACATATTATTTGCATTATGATTAATATGTACAAATGCTAATAGAAAGTTAAATTCTTGCCTTAGCTTAACAAGCATATGTGCAAGAACCATACTATCTACGCCGCCTGAGAAAGCTAATATAAAAGACATTTCTCTAATGTGCTTATTACTTTCACCAGCATATTTAAAAAGTTTATTTTTTAAATCATCAATCATACTTCATCAAAAAAATATGGTTTTAAACATTGAATTTTATCCTCATAAGAATTAGGATAAAGAAACCATTCAGTTATCGAGATACTGCTTAATAGTGAATTTCCATCCTGCGGAGTGAAACAAAAACCTGTAATTTCATTGCCATTTCTAACATTTAATGAAGGAATCGAAACAACCGCTTGATTCATTATTCTACCAAAATGTCCATGATCACGACCAAAACTAAAAACTTCGTTTGCATTCATTTTATCTGTAGTAGCTATCTTGTCATTTGCATCAAATTTTGTAATTAATTTTTGAACATTAGTTGAATTTTTAACTTTCAAATGAAAATGTAAAATATGCATGTACTGTGTATTAATTATCATGGCCGATGAAAATAAATTTAAATTCATTCCCATGGTTTTAAATAATAATGCAGCATCTCTCGCGTGATGTGTGCCATAATCATTATCCTTATGAGTACCTACCTGTGGAGATGGTAAAAATTTTGAAGTCTGGCTTAAATCATTAGATCTTCTAATTAAATTAAAACGTCCTTCAATTAAATTATCTGCTCCTTCATCTAAGACAAGAGTATTTACAATAGTTGATAAATTATGAGTATTACAAGAAACAACATGTATAAATCTATCCTCATTACATACTAAAGCCTTATCATTTATGCCCCTAGCATACATTTTGCCAAAACCAAACTCACTTCCTTGTGCTACAAAACCTTTTGTATTATGTAAATACTTCTGATAATACTTATTCTTATTTTCATGACCATAACCCTTTGGTGTGCAATCTATTACAACACTTGCCTTATTAATAGCTTCTTCAGTTTCAATTTCAGGTTTAAGACCTATTGCATTAAAACCATCAAACTTTGATTCATCAGAACACAATCTCGCTCCTCTGCTTATTAAACTTCTTACCTTTGATCTGTCAGTTGTCAAAGGTGTATTTTTATGAAAAGTAACTTCATCAACCCCTAAATCTTCTTTAAAATCGCAAAGTAAACCAATTAATGGTTCACCTATAGTACCAGTACCTATTACATGCACAATTTTTCTTGACATTTTTTACTCCATTTTTTAATTATATTCAACAAAATCCATTAAAGATAATTTTAATTCATCCATGCCTCTATTCTCAAAAGTTTGAATCTGTTCATCAAACTCAGTACCATGCTCAATAAGGTAATCTAAACGCTTTAAAATATCTAAATTTTTAAAGTGTTCCATAGACTTCTTTACATATTTTTTCATTAATCTTATTTGATCAATAATAGATGATACGTCATTAGATACTGGATCAATTATTTTACTTTCCAATGGAAATCTTGAAGCTTTCCATAAAGCATCATTTAAATATTCCATATTAAAAGACTCTATAAGTTTTCCGTTATCAAAATCATCTACTGCTTGATGAACCAATGCTTGACATAATGCAACAATCAATTCAACATTTTTTAATGATCTCTGCATATCACACATTCTAAATTCTATTGTACCAAATTCCATGTGAGGTCGAATCTTCCACCATACTTGTCGAGGCTTTTCAATTGAATCGATTTTCATAAAATCATTTATCAATTTTTCATATTCTTGAAAATCTTTAAATTCTTTAGGTATATTTGTTCTTGGAAAAGCGCCAAACTGCATTGTTCTAGATGACCTCATCCCTGTCAACATGCCTTCAAAAAAAGGCGAATTACAACTTAATGCCAACAGTGGAGATATCCAGCGCCTTAATGCATTTGAAATATGAATTGCATAATTTTCATTAGGAACAGCAATATGAACATGCAATGCAAAAGTAATATTACGTTTCGCATAATAATTCAACTGATCAGCTACCCAATTATATGAGTCATTATTAACAAATCTTTGTTCTTTGCTCAAAGCTGTTGGATGCGTACCACTAATACCTATCCTATAACCAATTTTCTTTCCGATTTCTGTTGTATGATTTCTTAAAAACTTTATTTCATCAATAGCTTCTTTTACATTATTGCATATTGAGGTATTCACTTCAATTTCAGACAATATTAATTCATAGCTATATCTTGCAATTAAATTTCTATCTAATTCAGCCATTATTTCTTCAGCCTTATTGATAAGATCACCTGAAGTAGGTTCGCATATCATATATTCTTCTTCTATTCCTATGGTAAAAGGATTATCGTGTTTAAATTTTATATGGCTTTCATTTAACATTATCATTAAATAACTGAAGTTTCAGTCCATTCACCAAAAACAACTTTCATTGAATCTACAATCTCACCTAATGTAGCATACGATTTTGCTGCATCGATAATTAATGGCATCAAATTATCTCCATTAGAACAAGCTGTTGTTATTTTTTGTATTAATATTTTAACTTTTTTTTCATTACGGGTCAATTTTAATTCATTCAATTGATTTAGCTGCTCATCATAAACTTCTTTCCTTATTTCTAAGATGGGTATTTCATTGTTATCATCACTTTCTACAAAGTCATTAACCCCAACTACAATTCTTCGTTTACTATCTACACGCCTCTGGTAATCAGAAGCAGACTCAGCAATTTCACGTTGAAAATAGCCTGACTCTATACCCTTAATAACACCACCTAATTCATCTATTTTTTCAAAATAGTCAAATGCTTTTTTTTCAATCTCATCTGTTAATTCTTCAAGATACCAAGAACCTCCTAACGGATCAACAACATTTGCAACACCAGTTTCATATGCTATTAATTGTTGAGTACGCAAAGCTATACCAGCTGCTTTTTCTGAAGGCAATGCTAAAGTTTCATCCATGGAATTAGTATGTAACGATTGTGCTCCACCTAAAACTGCCGCCATAGCTTGAAATGCAGTCCTACTAATATTATTTTCTGGTTGCTGCGCTGTCAAACTAAAACCTGCTGTCTGTGTATGAAATCTTAATTTTAATGAACGTTCAGATTTCGCATTATATTTTTCTTTTAATACTTTAGCCCAAATTCTTCTTGCAGCTCTAAACTTTGCAATTTCTTCAAAAAAATCTAAATGAGAATTAAAAAAAAATGATAATCTAGGTGCAAAATCATCAATATTCAAGCCAGCTTCCAATGCATGGTCAATATAGCAAAATCCATTTGCCAGCGTAAAAGCCAATTCTTGTATTGCTGTAGATCCAGCCTCACGAATATGATATCCACTCACTGAAATAGTATTATACTTTGGCATTTCTTTCGTACAATACTTCATCATATCTACAATCAATCTCATGGATTTATCTGGTGGATAAATCCATTCTTTTTGAGCAATAAATTCTTTTAAAATATCATTTTGCAAAGTTCCATTGATTTTTGAAATATCAGCGCCTTGTTTTTGTGCCACAGCAATATAAAAAGCAAAAATTATTAATGCTGGCCCATTAATTGTCATAGATACACTTATTTTAGATAAATCAATATCAGAAAATAAAACTTCCATGTCTTTAAGAGAAGAAATAGAGACTCCACACGAGCCAACCTCACCTTCAGCAAATACATGATTAGCATCATACCCCATTAAGGTAGGCATATCAAATGCTACTGATAAACCCGTCTGTCCTTGTGATAATAAATATTTAAATCTTTTATTTGTTTCCTTAGGAGAGCCAAAACCAGAAAACTGACGCATTGTCCATAATTTTCCTCTATATAAATTTGAATGAATTCCTCTAGTATAAGGAAATTGACCTGGAAAATTTAACTTATCTATATATGCATCTTCACCATTTTCAGGAAAATATAATAAATCTACATTTTCACCAGAAACACTTTTAAAGCTATAATCTCTTTTCTTAGAGCTCTCAACATCTTTAAGCCATTTATTTTTTGATTTATTAAAACTAGTGCTCATAATATTCTTCATTCAAAGATTCTGCCTTTAAGATTGAGCTAACATTATTCAAAGTAAGACCAATTTCTTCAAGTAAATCTTTTCTGTCTCCATGCTCAATGAATTTATCAGGAATTCCAAGTCTAAAAAGCTTATTGTCATATTTATTTTCTCTCATAAAATCATTTACAGCAGAACCAAAGCCACCAATCAATGTTCCTTCTTCAATGGTTATAATTTTATTATGTCCATGACATAATTCATGTAATAGTTTTATATCCATTGGTTTTATGAAACGAGCATTTACTATTGTTGGCAAATAACCTATTATTTTTTTTATCTCATCCATACCATCAAGTAACATGCCTACCATAGGACCAACAGCTAAAATAACATCATTTATCCCCTTATGTACAATTTCCCATTTACCTACCTCTAATATTTCGGGCTTATCATTTAAATTAAATTTTCTAGAATCTGCTTTAGGATATCTGATTGAAAAAGGCTTTCTAATTTTTATTGCAGTTGCTAACAAATTACGCAGCTCATTTCCATCTTTAGGAGCTGACACAATCATGCCAGGAAAAGAACGCATAAAAGCAATGTCATTAATTCCATGATGAGTCGGGCCATCTGGACCAACCAACCCTGAACGATCCATGCAAAAAATTATTGGCAATTTTTGTAATAAACAATCATGTATGATTTGATCATATGCTCTTTGCATAAAAGTAGAATAAATGGGAACAATAGGTTTATATCCTGAGGCTGATAAGCCTGCAGAATATGTTACAGCATGTTCCTCAGCAATTCCAACATCAACATACCTATGAGAAAACTTTTTTATGAAAGGTAAAATGCCAGTACCAATTTCCATGGCAGCTGTAACGCAAATTATTTTTTCATCTTTTTCTGCAAGTTGCTTAATACTATGGCCAAATACTTGAGAATAATCCAAGGATTCAGATTTTACCTCATTCTTATACTTACCTTTCAAACTATAATATTTTATAGCATCACTTTCTGCCAGCTTATCCCCTCTACCCTTTTGAGTATATACATGCAATAAAACGGGTG
>JAYZCM010000021.1:0-5234 GCA_036338305.1 Fidelibacterota bacterium
TTGAGGCGTCGACCAGATTCGAACTGGTGCATGACGGTTTTGCAAACCGCTCCCTTACCGCTTGGGTACGACGCCTTTTAAAAACCCCCAGTTCAATAATAGAGTGGGGGTTTAGTGAGCGAAAGATCGGATTTGAACCGACGACCCTAACGTTGGCAACGTTATGCTCTACCAGCTGAGCTACTTTCGCAATAGTCCCTTAAATTACAGGGCAGGTATCTTAATAAAATTTATCATAAAAAACCAAATGAATTAGTGATCGGGCACTCCATCACCATCATGGTCATGAAGATGTCTATGACCTTTACTTGGAGGTAAAGGGCCATAAAGTTCATCTCTTTTACTTTTTTCTGAATCTACCAGATTTAATACGTCTGGTCTATCTAATACATTTTTATCCAATGCATGTTTCTTTAAGCTAATTGTATTTATACCATTTGCTATGGCATTTTTTGATTTTTTAATTTGAGATTCATATGTATCAATTTTTTTGAGTGTAATTGGATCCTCTTTATATATTGTACGAAGATCAGTCATTAAATTTCCTTGTTTCATTTTATTAAGTTTTTGTTGAGACCTTGAAATTTGTTTTTCATGAAATGATAGGTCTGTAAACTTGACATTGGGTTGTGTATAATGTAAATCAAATTGATATACATATTTTCCACGATCTCCACATGAATATGCTGGGATATTTTTATTTCCACCATCTGATGATTGAGTTTTTGCTTTACTACGTACTATTAAATCTATAGGTAAATTTGAAGCGTGTAGTCTTGTTAAATCTGTTTCTTCAGAATCGAAAAGCAAGACAATTATATCAACTTGAGCATTAACTTCATTAATAAATTCAGATATGGCCTCAATAGGATCCTGAACAAATATTTCAGAATGATTAAATGAAGATGCAAGGCCAATGATACCCACTGAGACGCTGTCTGAATCTACAATTACATAGGGATCAAAAATTCTATTTCCATTTACATCATGAATATTGGCTGATATAAAAGGAAATTTTGAAATGGATTGCATTTCTTGAACAAATGACAGGCCTGCTGCAAAATCTTTAGATCCTGGTGAGAAAGCTGCACAACCAATTTCATTAAATCCTGAAATAATGATTTTTGCGGTTGCTTTTGCAATTTCTTTTGGAGTCCCAGGCCCTAGATTTTCTTTTTTGAATAGCAAATTACCTGCATCTAAGATGATTACATCAAAACCTTCAGAACGCATTTCATCAATTATTGTTGCTTTCCGAGCTAGACCGCCCAGAGGACGCTTTTTTCAGCCACAAGGATCTGTTTCGCCATGTACGTTGGCTGTCGTTGCAATTCTAATTGTTTTTGCTTCTGTTGCATGTATTATTTCAATTTGAAATAATAACAATGCTATTAACCATGTTAATATTTTCATTTTAAGCTATTATTATCATTTTTGAATTTATTGTTAAATTTAATGACATATGCCATTCCTAAAAAAATAATGTCTTCAATAATTCGTTTGATGAGCTCAAATTGAAAATTTGTAGATTCATCATTGGCATTATTTGAAAAACATCCACAATGTACATCTATTCCTCTAAATACGGCTTGTGATAAAAGTAATATGAAAAAAACAAGCATTGAAATTGTAATGCTTATCGTACCCTCTAAAAATAAACCAAAAATCAAAAAAATACCAATAATCAATTCTGCCCAAGGAAGTACTAGGGCAACAATGTTTTCAATGAAAACAGGTGTTACATGATAATTGTGTATGTTTTTTGAAAATCCGATTGGATCTAAAATTTTTTCATAACTTGCATAAATAAAAACAATGCCCAATATCAATCTAAATATTAAAGGTAATCTTAGTGATCTGATTAATTTCATTTTATGGATATCCAGATTCTTTCCATTCTGGCCAACCTCCTTCAAAAACCAATATGGTATCAAATAGTTTTTCATTATATAAATAATCTGCCAAATCAATACTTAAGGAGCATTCTTCACCATTACAATATGTGATATAAATGGCAGAATCATCCAATTCATTGATAATGTCATCATAGTCTTCATGGGAATCATAAGGAATATTTATGGCATCTTTAATATGCCCTTTATCATAATCTTCAGGATCTCTAGCATCAATGAAAATCGCAGATGCTTTATCATGGTGGTATTTTGCAAATTCAAGTGAAACAACCATTGGGCCTGTAATGTCTTCAGGTATTGAGAAGGTATTAATCTGTTCTAACACTCGTTCTTTTTTTATGATGGAAAAATCTTGATCATTAATGAAAAATGAACGAAGAATCCCCAATAAGAATGAAAGAGTTATGATTAAAATTATTTGTTTTTGTTTCGACATTGTCATATAAATTTATTAAACCTTTCAATCTTCATCAAACGGTTTTGACGTAAAAAGGTTCCTTGCTCTTAATCTTTTTCTTGTACAAGCCACAATAAAAAAATAAATTTAATGCCCTTTTTAAGATGGCTTTATCAAGTAATAGGGGATATAGCTCAGTTGGGAGAGCGCTTGAATGGCATTCAAGAGGTCAGCGGTTCGACCCCGCTTATCTCCACTAATTATTAACTAATTGGAGAATAATCATGTTTAGCATGACAAAACTAAGAGATAATTCACATGTGCTTTTATGGATTTTGTTATTTTTTTTCGTTGCCAGTATGGCCGTCGGAGGATTAGTAGGTGGTGCAAATATAATGGACTTAATAATGGGCGGTAGTAATACTAGGGTACATACTGGTTCCATTGGTGGAAAAAACATCACACACAATAGATATCTTGCAGAGCGTGAAATTCAATTGAATAGAATGCGTCAACAAGGTCAAACAATTGACAATAGAGCTTATCAAAATGCTGGTGATTTTGCATGGAATAATCTTGTGGATAGACAATTGATTGATGAAAAAATTAATTCGTTAGGCTTAGAAGTATCATTAGATGAAATTTATGATTTCCTTTTAAATACATCACCACCAGCATTTCAAACAAATTTAATGGATGCAGGCTTTTTTAAAAATGAAGATGGAACATTTGATTTGGAATCTTATCAACAATCTGTTCAAAATGGTACCATGCCAGTAGAATTAGAGCCATTACTAGTTAGGTGGGAAAACTATCTACGCACTTGGCTTGCAGATCGTAAGCTTAGAACACTTTATAATCAAATGGGTTCTGTTAATAATGAAGACGTAAAAAAACAATATGTGAAAGATAGCCTTAATTGTACACTTGATTTTCTATATCTTCCATTTAGCAACATATCAGATTCATTAATTGAAGTTAGTGAACAGGAAATTCTTGAAAGATATGAAGAAAATAAGGAAGATACTTATGCCTTAAAAGAAAGACGAACTTTAGAGTATGTATTATTTGATTTAAAAAAACCCATAACTAGTGACGATAGTTTGAATTTTGTTGCTTTAGAAGATAGTGTCATGCAATTAGCTCTTGATTTTGTTGCAGAAGCAGATTTTGCATCCTTTTCAGATGCATTGAGTAAATTTGACATTACATCAGTTGATACAATTGACGTGCATGAAACATTTGAATCAAATTCTGGAATACCATTTCAATTAGGTGTTTTACGGCCTGCCGTGCGTTTTGCATTTGATAATTCCATTGGAGAAATTTCAGATCCAATGACGGCTCAAAATGGGATTGCTGTTTTTCATTTATTAAGTGAAAAAAGTAAGGGTTTTAAATCATTGGATGAAGTAAGGGCAAACATTAATCGTACTCTTATAAGAGAAAATAAAATTGATTATGCTAAAAACTTATTAGAAAGTGTAGTGAGTAGCACTAATGATTGGAATGACATTGCTTCATCTGATTCTTTGTTTAAATTTGTTTCTGGTGAAACTCAAAAAATTGGAGGATCATTTACAGGCATAGGAAAAAATAACGTTTTAACAGGCACTCTGTTGGCAATGGATCCTGGGAATGATTCTGGAGTATTGGAGACATATAATGCTGTTGTTGTCATTAAGATGATTGAAAGAGATGAATTGGATGAGGAAAAATATGGAGAAGCATATGATGGCATTAGAACTCAATTATTGAATACGGAATTAAGTAGAGGATATACAAATTGGATATCTCAAGCTAGAAAAGAAATTGAAAAAAAAGATTATAGAAGTACAGTATATTAATTAAATAAATATGATAAATAAAAAAGCCCTCATGGTTTATGAGGGCTTTTTTATTTATGAATAATTCGATTTATTTAATGTAGGTAATTTTTTTAGTTTCCATGCCTTTATTAGTATTTAATTGAAGTAAATAAATACCACTTGGTTGTGAACTAGCATCCCAACTAATAGCATGAAATCCTGCTGGTTGAAATTCATTGATTAGAGAGCTAATTAATCTCCCTGATATGTCATGAATGCTTATGTTGACATTTGAATTTTCTGCAAGTTCATATGTTATGTTGGTAGTTGGATTGAATGGGTTTGGGTAAACACCATGTAATTGAAAATCATTAGGCCTAATAATATTTTCTACAGATAATTGTGCAGCAGAAACTGTAAGCGTTGCATATGCAGTGCCTTGTGTTGTAAAAACATTATTGCCACTCTCATGATGTGTTGCAGTAACATCCCAAATTCGTTTATTGGCACTAGCATCCCAAATATAATAAGTAATGGCATTACCACTTACAAATCCATTAGTCGTTGTTTCACCAACGTCATTTGCAGAGGCATCTATTTTTAACATTCCATCTAATGTAGCTGTAATTGTACTGGTAACAGTTCCAGTGCCAACACAGACCAGCCCATCATAAATTCCAATCTCATCACCTGCCGCCAAGTCTACACCATCCAGTTGTGCTGATGTTATGTAAATTGACATTGGCAAATAGGGATTTGCAGAGAACTCTAAATATGCGGGCGTAAAATGACCGCAAAATAGAAGTGATGTGAATGTCATTGATAAAAATAATTGTTTCATGTGTGTTTTCATTTTTTCTCCTACTTTTAAAATTAATTTCATGTTTACTTAATAAGTACGGCTTTATTGATTTGTACAAAATCATTTGCTTCCAATTTAAAGAAATAAACGCCACTAGCAGCCTCATTTCCAGTATCTGTCATTCCATTCCAAGTTGCCTCATGGCTACCAGCATGTTGATGACCTGATACTAAGGTTGACATTATCTCACCACGCATGTTATATACCGTAAGTGATACTTCTCCATCAAGAGCAAGATCATAGCTTACCGTAGT
>JAYZCM010000022.1:0-16583 GCA_036338305.1 Fidelibacterota bacterium
CAATATTTAAAATAATTAATATTGCACCTATTAAGGATAGATAAATAATAAATGTTTTTTTATTATTGGAAACCATGTTTATTTCCACCTTCTTATCTCTAAAACACGAATAGAAATAAATAAGAAAAATCCTATGAAAGAACCAAAATAAATTAAATTTCTAGTATCAATGACTCCTCTAGAAATATTAGATAAATGATAATCTACGCTCAAATATTGTACTAAGCCTGTTAATGATGTAGGTATAAAAATCAACATTTTATCCATTAGAAAGAATATTATTACAATAAAAATACCAATAATGAATGCCACCACTTGATTATCAGTAATGCTACTTGCAAATGTACCTACGGAACAATATAAAGCACCAACTAAAGCAAGTCCTAAATATCCTGTAAACACGGCACCATAATCTATGTTTGTACCAACTTGCATTAATGTAACAAATTGAATTACTGTAACAATTAACCCCGCCAACACTAGGCTGAAAGCTGATAAAAATTTACCGATTATGAATTCAATGTCTTTTAAAGGTAAAGTTGCCATAACCTCCATTGTCCCAACATTTTTTTCTCGTGCAATTAACCCCATTGTGATTGCAGGTATGAAAAAAAGATATACTAAAGGCACAATATTGAATAATGATCTCATATCAGATTGGTTGAATAGAAAAAAAGTGCGAGTAAAAAAATATCCAGTAATCATTGCAAAAATAACAAGGAAAATATATGCCATTGGACTATTGAAATATGCTTTCATTTCTTTATAATAAATGGCTTTTATGTTATGCATTTTTTGATTCCTCAGTTGTTAAATTGCGGAAGATAGATTCTAGATTTGCAGATTGAGGACTCATTTCCATTATTATCCAATTAGAGTCAACTGCATATTTAAATAAAGAGTCTCTTGGATCATCATTTTTTGGATATTCTAAATTTAATATCATGGAATCATTTTTTATTTTTGAATCAATGATTTTTATATTAGGAAAATTATTGGTTAATGCTTGAATGGATGCATCATTATGATTTTTTATTTCTAGGGTAAGTTTTGTATTACCCATAAAGCCACTCATAAGTTCTTCATTTGTTCCGTCTGCAACAATTTCACCTTTATTTATTATTATTATGCGATTAACAGTAGCTTGAATTTCTTGTAAAATATGACTAGACATTAAAACTAATTTTTCTTTGCCTAATGTTTTTATCAGAGTGCGAATTTCTACAATTTGATTAGGATCTAAACCAGTAACTGGCTCATCTAATATTAAAATTTTAGGATTATGAATCATTGCACATGCCAATCCTATGCGCTGTTTATATCCTTTAGAACATTCAGAAATATTTTTATGAATGACCCCCTGTAATCCACATTGCTCTACAACTCTCGATAATGATTTTTTAAAGTTGTTTCCTGAAATATTTCTAATCTGTGCCGTAAAATGTAATAAGTCATATACTCGCATTTCTCCATAAAGAGGATTTAATTCAGGTAAATAGCCTATTTCTTTTTGAATTTCATGAGCATTAGTTAAAATATTTTTACCTTGTATGGAAACGGTTCCTGAAGTAGGCGTCAAATATCCTGTTATAATTTTTAAAGTTGTTGATTTACCTGCACCATTAGCACCCAAAAATCCAACGACTTCGCCATCATTCAATTCAAAATTGATGGTTTTTACAGCCTCTACCTCACCATATGATTTGCATAAGTTTTTTACTTTAATCATTAATTATCTTTAATCAAATTTATATATAAATGAAATTTATTTTTATTTGTTCCCTAGAATTTATTTTTCTTCTTTTACAAAAGAACTGCCATCCCATTTAAACCCATCATATTCAAAACCATTAAATTGATCAATGCTTGTTACATTATTTTCTGCCATATATCGTATAAACTCTCCTTTTACGGCTTTACCAAAATGGCCAGCAGCAGCTTTTTTTCCTTTATTAACGATAAGAAAATCTACAGGTATTACATTTTTTTTATTTGGAGTATATGCTTTTCTATGAACTTGTGGTAACAAATCGATTATAAAAGATTCTTTATTTAATTCTTCAGTTAAAATAGGGTTCCAATGATGTTGAAGAGATAAAACATTCATTTTAAGTTTATAATCAGGAATAGGTGTTTTCGGTGACAGCATGCCAAATAAACCACTAAAAATATAAATATGTTTTTCCATGTATTTTTTTGCTTTTTCAGATATTGTTGGCCAATTAATATGTTCATATACAACACCTGTATATCGCTCTATGGCAGGCGCACAATAACTATTAAAAATATCTTGATTCTGCCTATGAAATCCAAGCGCCTTTTCTGAAGACGTACCATATACTGATCTTAAATCTTCATCATCAATTAGCTCTAATAGTCTAACTACTTGATTCACATGACGTTCAAATTTAAAATTCGTTTTTGAAAATTTTATATTTGTTGTTTTAGTTTTAGTTTTTCCTTCACTTGGAGGAATAAGAATTTTCATAAAAGCTCTTTCTATTCTTTAATAATTAATAAAAAAAATGGTCTTTAAAAGGGTCGTAAATTTATATACATTATAAAAATAATGTCTATTTTTTTTTTAAAAATAATTATTTTTTATTTGAAAGCATAATAAGGGACTCATAATAATCAGGTTTTAACATATATAATATATCTAATATTCCTTCTACCTTTTTTTTCTTATTCAGCTTTAAATATGCTTTCCCCAAAGCATAATAAATTTCTGCATCTTCAGAATTTATTTTCAAAGCTTCCCTGAATTTTCTTACAGAATCTTCATATTCATTTAATTTAAAATTACAAATACCCAAGTGATATAATATTTTATCGTCTTTTGGTGATAATTTATTTGCATGGTGAAAAGCGATAAGGGCAGCAATATACTCATTCGTTTCCAGGTAACATTGTCCTAATAAAAAAAATGCAATATGGTCATTTTTATTTTGTGATATATAATCTTCAAAATATGTAGATGCAGCATTAAACATATTTAATTCTTTATTTGCGACCCCTAATTGATATTTTATTTCTAAATCATTAGGAGAAATTTTTAGAGCTTCTTGAAATGAAATTATAGCTTGTAAATATTTTTTTTGATTTCCATATGTTAACGCAAGCTTATAATGTGCTCCAATATTTGATTCTGTACATTTAATTACTTCATTATAAACTGTTTCTGCTTTAATAAATTCATTAGAATTATTATATAATGTTCCTAATTTCATCATAACATCATAATTCTCATCATCAAATAGTAATATGTTTTCATATGCTTTTATTGCATTTTCAATATCATTTAATTGCCAATAAGATTCTGCTTTGTTAAGATTTATATTTAATTTTTCTGGATAAATTTTTTGTAGCCTATCATAAGTATTAATTGCTTCAGAAAATCTATTTTCAGACATAAAAATTTCACCTAAATATTCTAAAACCGTTATGCTATCTGGTTGAAAAATAATAAATTGACGTAAAGGGTCAAGAGCTTTTTTCAAATTTCCAGTTCGATATAATAACATTCCTAATTTATAATATAAATCATGAATCCCAGGTGAAAATTCTTTTGCTTTATTATATGAATAAATGGCATTATCAATTTCCATAATATTTTCATTTATTATTCCTTGATAATAAAATGCATGGCCATTTTTTGGATTTAAACTAATGGCTCTACTTAATGCTTCTTTTGCTTGCATTATTTTATTATTATCAAAATATGTTTTACCTAAAAAATAATAAACTTCATCATTATGTGGAGATAATAAAAGAGATTGAGTAAAATTATTAATAGCAGAAACATTATCATCTAATTCAATATTACATAATCCTAAATGAAAAAATGCTTTATGTGAATAGGGGTTTATTGTTAATAAAATATTGAATTTTTTTATTGCATCTTCATATTCTTGCATAAAATACAGGCACATTGCACTGCCCATTATGGCCTCAGTATTTAATTCATTTATAGTTTGAGCTTGTTCGTAATGTAGTAAGGCATCAACCCATTTTTTATCATTAAAAAATAGATTTGCATAAAAAAGCCTTCCTCGTATATCTAAAGGTTGATTGTTTGTATATATATTAATATTCTCATATGCATCAGGGCCAGATTTAAGAAAAAAAGCTTTAAAAAAATACTTAGAATAGCTTGAATCTTGATTAGATTGAAAAGAAAAAGCATTAAGCATATTACTATATAAACTGGAATCATTTGGGAAAAAATTAGTAAAAAATTTTAAATCTAAATTTTCACTATTATAATTCAAAGCTTCAGAAAAATGTAATGCTGCTTCAGAAAATAAACCATTATTTACGTAAGAAAAACCTAGGTCCATTAAGTCAACAGCATGGTCCTCTTTGTTAAAAAATAAAACATCATTTTCCTGTGGTGATTTATTATTAATTTCTTGAAAAAAAGTGGTCATGGCATTTAGTTGATTTTGAATATTATTTTTCATTATATCATTTTTATTAAAAGAATAAATTTCTAATAAACTAATTAAAGGAGACTCTAAATGCTCTTTATTGTTTTCAAATGATTTTTCTAATATGATTATTGCTTCTTCAAAATAATAAGTTGAAATTTCTGGCATATTGGAAAGAGAATATAGCTCACCTAAGCGAGTTAATGTTTCTGCAATGTGCATATCATTATGGTCAAAAATTATTTCTTGTTCAGCTAATAAATTTTCAAAAAGAATAATTGCATTTGCATAATCTTTTTTTTGGTAATGTTTATAAGCATTTTGTGTTAATTCATCAATTAATGTTTCTTGCCCAATAAGCAAATTGATAATCAAGATAATAACTATAGATACACCATGTTTTTTCATTTTCATTAAATGATCAGTTGATTAATATGTTTCATAATAATTCATTAATAATATTTTCCATATTTATTATAACCATATTATTTGTTTTTAATAAACGAGAATGTGAATTATGACCATGGCTTATTAATAGACAATCTATATTTAATTCATTTGCAACTTCAAAATCATGAATAGTATCTCCAATAAATAGAATGTCATTATTATTTGTATTCATTTTTTTTACTAATTTTATTCCTTCTTCAATTTTACTATTTGCAAAATAATTACTTAATCCAACAACATGAGAAAAATATTTTTCTATTTTATAATGTTTTATTTGATTATTTAATAATTCTTGATGTGAAGCAGATAATATGTGATGTTTTGTTTCGGATGTAGATAATTTTGATAAAACATTTTCTGTCAAGGGATAAAGTCTTGCGTCATAAAGTCTTTTCTCATATTCTTTAATGAATTCTAATCCTAATTTTTCAAAATAGTTTTTTTTTATGTTGAATCCTAATTGTTTATAATAGTTTTTAATTGGAAATTGAAAAATATTTTTATATTTATTAATGGTTATTTTATTCAGGTCATATTTTTTTAATAATTTATTCATGACATCAACAAAAAGCCATGCATCATCAATTAGTGTGCCATTCCAATCCCAAATAATATGTTTATAATTAAATGGTCTAAATTTATATTTTGAAATCAATTTTTTTCTATGCGGGCTTTGAAGCTAATTTCTTTTTTTGAATTTGATGGGATGATAAGATTAAACTTTGCAGTATATGCATCGATTCTTTCATATTCAATATTTGTTTGAAAAATTTCCCAACCTCCATCATAAAAGTTTTCTGTCATTGTAAGCATAATATCATTATTTTTGTTATTGGTAAAGATAGCTTTAATTTCAGTTTCTTCATGAGTGCGATTTATTTCATGGCTTTTAATGAAAAATTCACATGTAGCATCTCTAGTATTACCTGTGTTTATTTTTACTATATCATCATTTTGTTTAATGGTAGATTGTTCGCCACCAATGTAAGTTAATGCGTCATTTATTTTTTCATATATTTTAAATGAACCTGCTGGCAGTTGAAAAGGGCCTATGTCTTCAGCCTTCAGCTCAATACTAGTGTTTATTGGAATTGTTTCATTTTTTGATAAATTTTTTCTATATCTACGTATTGAATGAGAAATATGATATGTTTTTTTATAAGGAATTTCTTTTTTTAATAAAAATTCATATTGTTTTTGTGATTTAGGCGCTATGGTTATTTTTGTTGGTATTTTAAATACATGATAATCTTCAGTTTGAAAATAATTTGGCATATTAGATTCAGCATTATATAGATTTCTAGTTTGGCTAGCTAATTTCATTTGATTTTTTGCATCTTTGGTAAATGGTTTATGATTTTCAAAATTTATATTTCCAGAAACTAAAGAAATATTTGCATCATGGAATGATGTGGTGGAATTATTTGTTATGGAATATGCGCCTTTTAAGAGTGCTAATTTAGTATCATTTAAAAATAAATTATATTCTGCATTCCATATTAAACCTTCTATTAAGTATAATAAATTGAACTTTGTACTAATATCATAAGATTCTATTTGACAGTGTATGTAAGGAGAGTTTTTTATGTTATCTGGAATATTATCAAATCTATATGCATAAGGAGGGTCGATCACTATTTTTTCATCAATTTCAAAAATAGGTTTATTTTGATTTGCAATCAGTTTTCCGAAAGTTGTAAATGAAATTTTTCCGTCATCGTCATATTTTACTAATTCTATTTCATTTCCAATGGATGCATCAAGCATTGATTTTGTTGAAATGGGATTGTTAATAAATTCTGTGGAAAAAAATTTAATATTTTTAGAAAATAGAGAAATGGATGATGGGTAAATATTAGAAGGAAGATTTTCTATAAATATATATTGCTCTCCCATTGTATTTAATATTATTTCTCTTGTTTCATTTATAAATGCCTTATTTTCATTATAAATTGTAATTTCCATTTGTGAAAAAAGGCACTTAAAGCAAATTATTGTGATTAAAATTAATTTCATAAATTTCATTTTTATTGTTTTCTTAGACTTGTATAAAGCAATTAATCCCACTAAATTTATTGATAATATTCTTTGAATGAAAACATAATGATACATAGAGCAAGATTAATTAACATATTGCTTGCTTTTCAATTAATACTAGCAAATTCCATTCAACTGGAACATTCCATTATCCCCATTATTAATTCTCAAGATATTAATAATAATGGAAAAATTGATTTTTTAGCAACAGATAATTCAGTTACACCTAGAACATTATATTGGCTTGAAGTTGAAATAGATAGCATAAGGCAATTGTGGACGTATAAAATGCCAGAAACCAATGTTGGATATTTTTCTGATATGATTTTAGGAGATTTTGATAATGATGGAAAAACTGAATTAATTTCATTGGCATATCAAGAAAATAAATCAGAAATATTTTATATTTTTTATTTAGATAGTTTGAAATCAAATTTTAACAATCCTACTATTATTGGATTAAGTAATTCAAAAAATAAAATTATCAATCCTCAAGGGATTCAATTATTACCGATAATGGAAAATAACATTCAACCATTTCTTTTAATTCAAGGAAGTCCAAACAAACAGGTAATAATGTGTGAATTCATAAATTCGACAATTAATGAAATTGGAGTTTTTGGTGAAAAATATTTAAACAAATCTTCAGGCCCCATATCAATTGTGGTAGGCAATTTTAATGATGATGGAATAGAAGATATATTTATTTTGAGCAATGGAATAATTCCAGAAGGTTATTTTATATATTCTAATGGAGAGGAAAAAAAATTAAATTTAAATAATTATCCACATTTTAACTTTATAAAAGAACAGGGATTAGATATTAATGAAGATGGTATTGATGAATTAATAATGTTGGATGATAATGGCAATTTGATGAGTGATTTATGGGGAAATCAATCAATTTCATTATTAGATAGCAGTATAAATTCAATATCATTTAAAATGGAAAATGGATTAATATCAATTAATTCAGTAAACAAACATGGAACAATAAATCAATTCATAATTGACCCTTTAACAATGTCTATTGTTACATCTGATATAATTATTCCAGAGTTTATTAATATAGATTCATTAATAATAAATTCATTAATCAATGAAAATGAAATATTGCTGATAAGTGAAAATGAAAAATCTCAACTTGCCATTCATCCATTAAATAATAAATCATCTTTTATAAATAATGAAAAAGATTTTATTAAAGAAAATAAAACATATGATAGACCTCCAGATTTTATTATTCAATTAGGAGATGATTTTATTCATCCTATTTTAACAGATACTTCTAAGTCATTTCTTTATTTTATTGGAAAAAAGTTACCCTTTGGAATGGAATTTGATTTAAATGATATAAATTTAAAATGGACACCCACAGAAAAAGATTTAGGCTATCATGAATTATTATATTCTTTAGAATTAAGACAAAAGGGGGATTTAGAAATAGCTGTTCAGGATGATATGCAATCTGTTAGTCAGCAAGAAAATATTATTGATGGAGAATTTTCATATTTAATTTATGTAAATGATCCTGTTAGATTTAATTCTGCACAACAACAAATCACAATTGTTAATAAAAATTATCATGAAGAACCCATTTCAATTTATGATTCTAATGATAATGTTATTTTTAATTTAGATTTTTTAATAAATGATAATGATGCAAAATTTATATTAAAAGATTTAAATGAAAATATGGATTCCCTCAAACAAACAATTTTATTAAATGTTGATAGTATAAAAAATGATAATAATCTTAAAGGATTATTTTCTTGGACCCCAAACACTCAAAAAGATAGTGTAATATTTACATTGTTAGTAAGTGATAACTATAGTTCAGACACATTAAGTTTAATAACATATGTTCATCCTGAAATTGATTTGACAAATAATAATATAGAATATGAATATACAGTTAATCAATCAATTATAATTCCAATAAATGTAGAGCAATTTGAAAAATCAAAAAAATATGAATATGATTTAATTAGATCGCCAGAAAATATGTGGGTTAGTGATGAAGGCGTTATCCATTGGATTCCATTGCAGACTCAAATTGATACTCATTTAATCGATTTACAAGTGTCAGATGGAATTGCATCTTCCATATTATCATTAAAAATCAATATAAACGCAATCCCTGTAATTTCTTCTAGACCATCAGAGCAATTTTATTTAAACTTAAATGATTCATTATCTTTTTCACTTGAAAGTTTTGACATGAATATGGATCCTACATTGAATTGGAAATTAGTATCTGGTCCAGATGGAATGATAATAAATGATCAAGGCATATTAAAATGGAAAGGTGACATTCTCGATTATCATTCTTATGACATACAATTAAGTGATGGTATTGATTCAGTACGTTGGACTGGCTCAATTTATGTAAATGATATTCCTTTAATAATTAGTGAGCCAAAAAAAATAGTCACGGCTGATAGTTTATATGAATACATTATTGAAGTAAAAGATGATAATGTTATGAGTTTAAAAAATCCTTCCATGTCAAATAACATTGAATATGAATTATTATTAGGACCCAATGAAATGAAAATTGAAAAGAATAAAATTTATTGGAAAGCAGAACCTTATGTGTCAGCCACACATGATATAGTAATTAAAGTTAGTGATGGCATGGATGAAGCAATTCAAAATTTTCAATTAAAAGTTAATTCATTACCAGTTTTTACTTCTTTGGATAGTATTTCAGTTATGTCTGGTGATTCCTTGCAATTTATTTTTCATGCGAATGATATAAATAAAGATGATTCATTAATTTATAGTATGGATGATAAAAAGCCAGGAATGATATTAAATGAGAAGTCAGGATTATTAACTTGGGTTCCATCTAAACTTGATATTGGAGAATATGAATTTAACATAAAAGTATCAGATGGATATGAAAATTTAGGCGCTAATCAAAAATTTAAAGTTTTAGTATATGATTTACCTACTTTTACAGGTGATTTATTTACAGAAGCTTTTGTGGGATTAGAATATGCAGGTTTTATAAGTGGTCGAGATATGTATGAAAAAAAATTAAGGGAGGATAATGAAATCTCAATTGATTCAACATCAATTAAAAATTATACCTTATCAGAATATGGTAGATATTTTCAATGGACTCCATTAGAAGAAGATATTGGGAAGCATTCAATCAAAATTAAAATTGTAGATGAAATGGGCTTTATGAGTTATTATACACATTATTTATCTGTTTTTAGAAATCCTTGCTATCAGTGTAAAGACGATTCTATTGATAGCCCCATAGATACAACAAAAAATAAATAATTATTATAAAGGAATATATTAATGAAAAAATTAATTTTTTTTATTTTATTATTATCAATTTTAATAATAAATGGTTGCCAATCACGTGTTGTTTCAAGATGGACTGGAACTGCATTAAATTTATCTTTGCCAGATGATTTTGATAAACCCATATCATTTTCTGCCGGTAGAAAAGGTGAGAAAGATTTATTTTATTGGTCAAAGAACGGACAAATGAAAGTAAAGACATATACTGATTGGGGATTATTAGAATCTGAAATTGTTTTTACAAATGAATAATTTTCATATTAAATAAATGGCATTTTTAATATTAGACATTGAAACTGTTCCCAGAGCAAGCATTGATGATGCTGTAGAATCAGAAATAATAAAAAAAACAAAAGCTCGAGTTGAACGAACTGGGGATGAATATGAAAATGCAGAATCATTAATTAGATCAACATCACCATTTTTTGGAAAGGTTTTATGTATAGGAATGCGTTTTTTATCTGATGATGGAAAGCAAAAGGATAAAGTTATTTGTGAAGATAATGAGAAGTTGACCCTTATAGAGTTTTTTAAAATAATAAATAAAATTTCATCAAATATTAAATTTATACATTATAATGGAATGGGGTTTGATATTCCTTTTTTAATTGTAAGGGCGGCTCATCATGGCATTGAGATAACTAATTGGAATTTTAAAGACTTGAGAAGATTTTCATATAAAAGTCATATTGATTTAATGATGTTTCTTTGTAATTGGAATTCATATAATTCTGTTAGCATGGATATTGCGTGTCGTTCTTTTGGCATACTTTCTCCAAAAGAAGGAGATGTCAAAGGTGATTCTGTTGCCAAGGCATATTCTGAAGGAAATATTGCTGGAGTAGAAGAATATGTAATGAAGGATGTTGAGGCAACACATCAACTTTATGAAAAATTAAAAATATATATTAGGTAATGAAAAATCTATATCCACCAATTAATCCATATAATGAATTTAAGTTGCAAGTATCAACTTTACATAATATTCACATAGAAGAATCTGGAAATAAAAATGGTAATCCTGTAATATTTTTACATGGAGGGCCTGGAGGTGGCATTGAGCCTATATATAGGCAATATTTTAACCCTAAAAAATGGCGCATTATTATTTTTGATCAAAGAGGATGTGGTAAAAGCACTCCGCATGCAGAATTAAGAGAAAATACAACTTGGGATTTGGTAGAAGATATTGAGAAAATCAGAAAACATTTGGATATAGATAAATGGGTTGTTTTTGGTGGTAGCTGGGGTTCTACTTTAGCTATGAGTTATGCAATTAAGCATTCAAGTAAATGTAGAGCGCTTATTTTACGTGGAATTTTTATGATTAGAAAAAAAGAAATTAAATGGTTTTATCAAGAAGGGGCATCTTATATATATCCTGATGCTTGGGAAAAATACATTGAGCCTATACCTGACAATGAACGCCATGATTTTGTTTCTTCATATTATAAAAAATTGACATCTTCTAATGATGAAGTCAGATTAAAGGCTGCGAAAACTTGGTCAATATGGGAAGCAAGTACAAGTAAACTTTTTCCTAATAATTCATTACATCAATTTAATGATATTAAAGTTGCAGAAGCATTTGCTCGCATTGAATGTCATTATTTTATAAATAAAGGTTTTTTTGAATCAGATTCTTGGATTTTAGATAATGCAAGCAAGGTGTCCCATATTCCAACAGTGATAGTACAAGGGAGATATGATGTAGTTTGTCCACCTGTTTCTGCATGGGAACTACATAAAAAATTACCTAATGCTGATTTTTATTTTATTCAAGATGCAGGACATTCCATGACTGAAGATGGCATTGCGTCAAAGTTAGTAGAATATACAGACAAGTATTCTAATTACTAAATCATATTTTTTTCATATTGATCAATAAATTTTTTTGACCAAATTGTAAAATTGCCTTTATTTATAGTTTGTTTCATTTTTTCCATGAGAAAAATATAAAATTTTAAATTGTGTTGTGTTGCAATTCTATAACCTAAAATTTCTTCTGTTTTAAATAAGTGATGTAAGTATGCTTTTGTATATTTTTGTGACATTGGAAAATTGTTATGCTCTTCTATTGGAGAGAAGTCTTTTTTATATTTAGCATTTCTAATATTAAGTTTTCCATTAAAAGTAAATAATTGCCCATTACGAGCATTTCTAGTAGGCATTACACAGTCAAACATGTCAACACCTCTAGAAACTGATTTGATTAAGTCTATTGGAGTACCAACGCCCATCAAATATCGAGGTTTTTGTATTGGCAAGAGTTCATTCATCCATTCAATGGTTTGCATCATTTTAGGTTTTGGTTCTCCCACTGCTAATCCTCCAATTGCATAAGCTTGGGCATCTAGCTCACATAATTCCATTGCTGATTGAGTTCTTAAACTTTTATCTGTCCCCCCTTGGACTATGGGGATCAATATTTGTGCATGTCCATATTTAGGGTGTGTTTCATAAAATCGTTTCATGCCACGTTTTGCCCATAGAGTTGTAGTATTTAATGCGTCAATCCATGTTTGTTTATCTGTATTTCCAGGGGGACACACATCTAGCATCATCATAAAATCTGATCCAATTATCCTTTGAATATCAATAATATTTTCAGGTGTAAAATGATGTTCGGATCCATCTAAATGAGATCGAAAGGTTACCCCTTCATTTGTTATTTTCCTAAACCCTTCAAGACTAAAAATTTGAAAGCCTCCAGAATCAGTTAAAATGGCACCTTGCCAATTCATAAAAGAATGTAAACCTTTGGCTTCCTTCATTATTTCCATTCCAGGTCGCAAATAAAGATGATATGTATTACTTAATAAAACAGAACTAGGCAGTTTATTTATTTCATTAGAAGATTGTGTTTTTACAGCCCCATGTGTTCCGACAGGGAAAAAACATGGCGTTGACACATCTCCATGATCTGTGTGTATAATGCCTGATCTTGCAGAAGAATTTTCATCTTTAGCTACTATTGTAAAAATAGATTTCAATTTATGGGATTAAATTTTTTATGTTTGATTAAGGGTAGTAGATAATTCTTCAATTATCACTTTTAAAATTGCTGCTATAGGTACTGCAAGCAGCATTCCAATAATGCCACCAATAGAAGCTCCAAGTAGAACTAGTATTATAACTATCATTGGATGAAGACCTACACTACTTCCCATTATGTATGGCGACATTACAAGATTATCGATTAATTGCACAATTGCAAAAACTATCATAATAAAAAATACATATAGTATATGTATTGGCATAATTTGATCTGTAATAAGGTAAATAATTATGGCTGGAAGCATTCCCATTACAGGACCAACAAATGGTATCAAATTAAAAAATCCTGCAAAAATTCCAATTACAATTGTATATGGTATTGATATTCCAGTAATCCATTGAAGAATATATAAGCCTATTATAGAAGTTATTCCAACGGAAGTTCCGGCTAAAAGTTGTCCACGAATATAATTATGGATTTGGCTAGAAGTTTTATCAAGCATGCGTTTTGCTAATTTGTGATTTTTTCCTGGTATTGCATTTATAAAAATTTTAGAAAATTTTTCTCCATCTAAAAGAAAAAATATAATAAAGACTAATATCATTAAAAGTGATAAAACAGCAGAACCAAGAGCAAAAGCCAATGAACCAGCACCAAGGATTGAAGTTTGCAAATATGATAAACCAGTTTCCCAAATTTTAGAAACTTGTTCATCCATATTCATCATGGCATCATTATACATATCAAATAAAAATGTTGGTAAAATACCTTCTAAAATAAGAGTAATTTTATTTTGAAGTTTGCTTAACGAATCCATTGTTAAAGAACTTTGAAAAGCAAAAATTTGATTTTTTATTAATGGAAATAGAGATGTAGATAAAATTATTAACAGAAGTATTAATAATATGATTACAGTAAATACGGATAGCTTTCTATTATTTGACCAGCTTTCAATTAATTTTACCATGGGGTTTAAAATTATTCTACCTATGTATGCAAATATTAGCATAAGGATTATTGGGGAAGCATGTTCCCAAAGAAAAATTATTAGACCTAATGGAATAAGCCACCAAAGGTTTTGAAAAATAAAAGAAGTTGTTTTATTCATTTATGATAATTTTTTTGTAAATAAATCTCTTATGTAATATATAATCAAAATTAAAGAATTTTATAGTGTTGAAAAAGTTTTATTGCCTTTTATGAAATATTGACAAACAATACTTTTTTTTGAAATCATAGTGAGTGTTTTTTTATTTTTTATTTTAATTCGTCTATTAATTAATAGCTTGATGTGAAATAAAATATAAATCCAAGATTTAATGATGCTTAATCCATGATTCCATCTAAGAAAAATTATTTCCCTAACAAGTGAAATTGATTCCATTAACATTCTAGGAAAAAATAATTTAATCGATGTGCTTAAAGGGTGATTTGTCAATAGCAAAATTAAACTATTTCTATAATTTAAATATGTTTTTTTAGGAGACATTAAGGATAATGTATGGCCCCCATGATGATAAATGACTGATGAAGGTTCTACCCAAACTTTATAACCTTCAAGTTGACATCTCCAATGGTAATCTATTTCTTCCATATGAGCAAAAAGATTTTCATCAAATCCACCCATTTTATCGAAAATAATTTTTCGTGTTAAAAAAGCTGTTCCAGAAGCCCAAAAAACTTGACAAGGTTTATCATATTGCCCCATGTCTTTTTCAATGGTATTAAATATTCTACCTCTTGCAAATGGAAAACAATATTGATCCATAAATCCACCACTTGCTCCTGCGTGGTCAAAATAATTTTTATTATAAAAATTATTTATTTTTGGTTGAACAGAAGCAATTTTATCATCTTTTTCAATTCTTTTAAGGAGATTATTAATCCAATTTTTTTTATGAATGGTATCATTATTTAAAATAAGAAGATATTCGCCTAGGGAATGCTTTGCTAAAATATTGCAACCACCAGCAAAACCATGGTTTTTATCTGAATGGATAAATTTTATATCTGGAAATTTTGGTTGAATTTTTTTTATTGAATCATCTGGAGAATTATTATTTAATACAAGAATCTCTAAATTAGAATAGTCTGAAGATTTTAGGGAATCAAGACATTCTTGTAAAATTTTTTTTCCACCATGATGAGGAATCATGATAGAAATTAGAGGCGATTTTTTGCCTCTATTCATTTATTCAATTGTGCCTAATATGGATAACCAATCCATGGCTTGTGAGTCGTTTGGATGAGAACTAATCCATAATTTTAAAATATCTTTAGCCTCTTTATTTTTTCCAGCCTTTGTATATGATTGAACTAATGTATATAAAATATCAGGTATGAAAGGATATTCATGATATAATTTTAAATGATAATTAATATTCATTTCATCATCATTAAATTCGTTCATATAGATTTGTCCTATATAAATTTTACTTTCTATTGATAAATCTTTTCTGTTTTGAATATTTGCTAATCGTTTTTTTAGCTCTTCTGGTTTTCCTGCTTCTTTATATATTCTACCAATTTGTATATCTAATTCAGGATCAGTAGTTGGAATGACATGGGTAGGAAAATATTCATCCATCATAGTAAGTAGCTTAACTGTTTTTTCATTACGATTTTCATCAGAAGAATATAAATCATCTAAGCCTAATTGTAAAAAACCTGAACGATAATTTTGAATTAATCTTTGAATGTTTTCATTAAAGTAGACATTAGGATTATCTAAATTTTTATATCTATAAATACCATTTCCATTATTTATTTGATTTAAATATTTTTCTGGTTTGTCAATAATAAAGTCATAGTCATTTGTTTCAGTTATATTTTGTAGCATCCGATCATAGTTTAAACGCGGCATTGAAGAACTTTCTGCTGATTTTTCATGGGTTACTTTATAAACTAAACCTTCCATTTGAAGATAATCATCCATTCCCATCCTATTATTAGGAGCCACAGTAACTGCAAAATATATAGGTCTTGTTTCAATTGCGTCTTGAATAATTTGCAATATCATAATATCTTGGACCCTTAAATAATTACTAAGCTTAGGGCTAATCTCCCATATTATTTTATTATCACCATTATCAATAATTGCAGGAGTAGCCCCCCAATTACTTAAAATACCAAAATTTGAAATGGAATAATTGATCCCATATTGAGACTTTGTATATTCATTATATCGATTTTTAAGTTCAGGCCAAATATTTGTCCATTTATTAAGTGCATATGCGGTTCCAAATATTGGATCTAATTTTTCAATATTTTCATCTTTTAAATTGATGGGAATGGTTGGTATTTGATTTTTTAATTGTTCAATGTACCAAGGTGTATTTAAAAGGCTT
>JAYZCM010000023.1:0-6323 GCA_036338305.1 Fidelibacterota bacterium
CTGCAATTGATAAACCATAAACAAATCCAGAGCATTGCACACGTATATCTAGTGCACCTATTTCATCAAATCCCATTTTATCTTGTAATAAACAACCAGAACCAGGGATATAATAATCTGGAGTACTAGTTGCAAAAATAATAAAATCAATGTCTTTAACCGATAAACCCGCTGAATCAAGCGCTTGATTAACTGCAGGTATAGCTAAATCAGAAGGGCCCACTCCTTTATCAACAAAATGTCTCTCTTGAATCCCTGTTCTTTCACGTATCCATTTATCGCTTGTATCCATGTGTTTTGACAAGTCATCATTAGTTACAACCCTTGGGGGAACATAAAAACCAATTCCTGATATGTATGCATTAAACATTTTTAGTACCTAATTTAATGTCTTTTAATTCTAATTGTATTGACTTTTTACCATTCCATTCATTTTCATTAATCACATACGCAATATCAATTGAAGTATTTTGAACAAGCTTTTCATAATATTCTGCCATATTAAATCCAATTGATTCAAATGGAGTTTTATCCTGTTTTACAAATAATTTCAATGTGTTTTGATCTTTACCCAACAGCTTAGGAATGCCATCAACATAAAGATTTCTTGAAACAAAAATTGGACGTGAATTCCCTGGTCCATAAGGTTCTAATGCATTCAAAAATTTTATCATTCTATGATTTACTTCTTCTAATTTTAATTCCATGTCAAAATGAATAATTGGAGTTAATTTTTCTATGGGAATATTATTATTCGCATATTTTATTATCTCTTTTTTAAATTTTAAATAATTTTTTTTATTAATTGATAAACCTGCTGCCATGGGGTGACCGCCATGGCCTATCAACAATTCTTTGCAATCATTTAAAGCTTCAACAATATCAAATCCAGAAATACTTCTACACGAACCTTTCCCTTCTTTTTCATCCATTGTAATTATAATTACTGGACGCGAATAAATTTCCTTAATTCTCGATGCAACAATGCCAATTACACCTTGATGCCAATTTTCATTTTTAAGGACTATGATTTTTTCATTTTCTAAATTACATTCATTTTCTACCATTCTTATTGCTTCTTGAATGATTTGAAATGTAATATCTTTTCTTTTATTATTTTCTTTTTCTAATTCAGTTGCTCTGTCCATTGCAAAAACTAAATTTTTTGTAGTCAACAGCTTGACAGCTCTAGATGCATCACCCAATCTTCCTGCAGCATTTATTTTTGGCGCAATCCAAAAAACTAAACGGCCTACAGTAATATTCTTATCACTTAAACCCCCTACTTTTCGCAAAGCTAAAATTCCAAGGTTATTACCTTTTTCGATTTTTTCAATACCATTTTGCACAATCACTCTATTTTCATCTATTATGGGTACTAAGTCTGCAACAATTCCTAAAGTAATAATGTCCGAATGATTCCATGCTTTTTCAATATTAATTTCTAACTTTTCACATATTGCTAATGCTAACTTAAAAACAACCCCAGCTCCACATAATCCCTTAAAAGGATAATTACAATCATTTCTATTAGGATTAACAATTGCATATGCATCGGGTAATTTTTTACCTTGTTTATGATGATCTGTTACAATAACATCTAATTTTTTTTCTGTTGCATATGATATTTCTTCAAAATCTACTATTCCACAATCACAGGTTATTAATATTTTTGCTCCAATATTAATTGCATAATCAATACCTGATTTAGATAAACCATAACCTTCATTTTCTCTATTTGGTATATAATAATGAATATCTACGTCTATTGATCTAAAAAAAAGAGTTAAAAAAGCTGCAGATGATGTCCCATCAACATCATAATCACCAAATACAAGAATTGTTTCTTTATTATTAATAGAATAAATTAATCTATTAACTGCTTTTTCCATATCTTGCATTAAAAATGGATTATGCAAACTATTTTTATTGGGATAAAAAAAACTCCTTGAATACTCTCTTGACTCAATGCCTTTTATGCTCATCACTTGAGCTATTGTTTGTGGTAAATCAAATTCATCTGCTATATTTAATACAGATTCTTCATTCACCTTTTTTGATTTCCATATAGGTTCTATCATAATAAAATTTGAGGTTGGATCATAAGCCGAATTCTGTCATATTCCATTTAGGAAAATAATGGCCATTCATCTGGACGTTGCTTCACAACAACGTTCTTGCGATCTACCCATCCATAATGTGCGGACAACACTAGATTACTTGATCTTGCTCCAAGTGGGGTTTACCTAGCTATTTATGTTTCCATAAATACTGGTGGTCTCTTACACCACCTTTTCACCATTGCTTTAAAAAAATAAAGCTGTTTACTTTCTGTTGCACTTGCCGTATTCTAAATAAATAGAATCCCTCCTATTAAGAGGCACCTTGTCCTATGGAGTTCGGACTTTCCTCCCCTGAGCTATATATTCAGGAGCGACCATTTCACCAACCTCAATTACTTATTCTTCTACACCATCCCAAAATAACATAATGCTGCAACTTGGACAATTTATAATATTAATATTTTTCTTTATTTCAATAATAGTTTGCGGAGGTAATTGACTATAGCAACCACCACAAGCTTTACCTATTATACTTTCCATCCCAGAACCATCACGATTTTTTTTGATGGTTTCATAAGCATTAAGTTTTATGGGTTCAATACTCTCAAATAAAACTAATCTATTTTTTTCTAACTCCGTCTTTTCATTTTTTGTTTCTGCCATTGCTGAATTTAATTCTACTTTATTAGTAGAAAGTAATTCTGAAATGTTTTCTATTTTTCCACTGTTTAATTTAATCAATTCTTCTAATTTTTCTTTTTCATCAACAATATTAATAAGATTTTCTTCAAATTCTAAAATACTTGTTTTCATATGATCAATTTCAGTATTTAATGAATCATATTCTTTATTTGATTTAACTAAATAAAGTTGATCTTTATGTGTTTTCATTTTAGAATTCACATTATCAATTTCTCTTTCTAAATGTCTAGATTCTTTATCAATTTCATCTATACGAATTTTCTTTTCACTATTATCATTTTCTAGAATTGAAAGTTCTTCTTCTTGAGATTCAACTGTTGAAGGCAAATCACCCATAAGCTCTTTTATTTCTAAAAGACGATGATCTATTTCTTGCAATTTAATTAATTGTTCTAAAGTTTGATTCATTTCTTTCCTTTAAAATAAATATTTAATTATTATAATAAAATTAATATTATAGATGAAAATTCAATTTGTAACAAGTCTAAATTTAAATTGATTTGATAAAGAATTACAAGAGGGCTGTGCTTTTTCAATCAATTATGCAATTAATAAAATTTCCTGTAAATTTATCATATTTATTAAGGTCACATTATGCTATCATTATTGCAAAATAAATTAATAGAGGCTATGAAAAACAAGGACAAGCCTACTATTATGGGAATAAGAAATATAATTGGAAAAATTAAAGCCAAAAAAATAGATAAAGGTGCTGATTTAACTGATGAGGAATGTTTGCAAATATTGAATTCTTCAGCAAAACAATTAAAAGAATCTATTTCTCAATATGAAAAAGCTGAACGAAACGATTTAGCTGATGTTGAAAAATTTGAATTGTCTATTTTAAAAAAATTTTTACCTAAACAATTATCAAATGAAAAAATTAGATTAATTGTTAAAACAAATATAGAAAAAATAAACGCAAAATCAATACAAGACATGGGGCGTGTAATGGGTATGGTAATGAAAGATGTTATGGGTGCAGCTGATGGGAAAATTGTAAAAGAAATTGTTCAAGAAGAATTAAGTTAATGCTAATTACACCTCCAGACATCGCCATTTCAATAATATTATTCTTTTTTGCATTCAACGGTTTCCGCCATGGGTTCATTGAAGAAATAGGTAAAATAATTAGCCTTATATGTGGATTTATTTTTGCCTCAAAATTTCATCAACTTCTTATGCCTTATATTGTTAATTATATAGAAACAGAAACTTTACAAGTCACATTAGCATATTTGATCATATTTATAATCACAATAATAATAATTAGTATTATAATTAAAATTCTTCAAAAATTTATTGAATTAGTTTTTTTAGGTTGGCTTAACCGCCTTTTAGGGCTCTCATTAGGTTTATTAAAAGGTTTTTTATTAATAAGCTTGTTTATTTTCATATTACAAGCAATACCTCTTAAGGTAAATGGTGAGGAAACAATTCGTCAAAAATTTGAAAAAGAATCCATAATGTATCAAATTTGCAATCAAGTTAAAGAACTTATCATTCTTACCATTCCAATGGAAAAACAATTAAAAATAATTGATGATGGAATGAAAAAAATTTCTAATACAAATTAATAATTATTAAAGGCATATCTTATGATTATTGATATCTTTTTACCTTTATCTCTTCTATTTATAATGTTCACGCTAGGTATTGGATTAACTATTCAGAATTTTAAAAATATTATAAAACAGCCAAAAGCGCTAGTGTTAGGTCTTGTTAATCAAATGATACTTCTTCCTTTAATTGCCTTTATTATTATGCTCATTATTAAATTGCCTAGTGAAATGGCTGTAGGAATGATGATACTTGCATGTTGCCCTGGGGGCGTGACTTCTAATATGCTTACTAAGATTGCAAAAGGCGACACTGCTTTATCGATATCATACACTGCGATTGTAAGTATTATAACAGTATTTACGCTACCTTTAATAGTAGGTTTATCTATGCAATATTTTATGGGATCAAATGCTCCTAGTATTAATATTTTTTCTTTAGGCCTAACAATGTTTTGTATTACTACAGTTCCTGTGAGCATAGGATTATACATTAATACAAAATATCATGACTTTTCAGTCTCATTTTCACCTATTGCAATTAAAATTTCTACAATACTATTTATTGTGATAATTATAGGTGCACTAGCAAGTGAATGGGAAGCATTTATTAATAATTTAAATTTATTAGGCCCTGCCATTATTGTATTAATTTTTTTAATGTTATTTATTGGCTATGCTAGTGCAAGTTTGTTTAATCTTAATAAAAAAAAATCTATCACAATTGCAATCGAATCAGGTATTCAAAATGCAACGGTTGGAATAACAATTGGAAATTTGATACTTAATCAAGGGGCAGGATTATCGATATTGAGTTTACCATCAGGAGTTTATGGTATCTTAATGTATTTAGTTTGCTTGCCTTTTGTGTTTTTTATTTTAAAAAGAGCATAATAATTATTAATGATTAATGAAATACAAATAGAAGAAATAAAAATAAATGATGAAAAAATTAAAATTGATTATCATTATTTTACTGATTCTTATTATAAATTAGAAATTCAACAAGAATCTGATGGTTGGAAAATTAATATGATTCTCAAAAAACTTAATCAAAAAGTTGAAAAAAAATCTAAAAGTATTCTTTTTCAAAATTATGTAGAAAATCCTAAAGTATTTAGATGTCAATTTCAAAAACAAACAGTTGCTCATTTGCAAATAGGATATGATTCTTGGAATAATAGAGTTAGAATCTGGGATATTAATATTGATGAACGATTTAGAAGAATTGGAATTGGATCTAAAATGATAGACTTCATAAAAGAGTATGCCCTAAATATAAAAGCCCGAGCCATTGTGTTAGAAACTCAAACTTGTAATGTTCCTGCAATTAATTTTTACTTAAAACATGGCTTTGAATTAATTGGATTTGATTCAATCCATTATACAAATCAAGATATACAAAAAAAAGAAGTTCGTATTGAATTAGGCTTAATAGTATGTTAATTTGGTGCTATTGTGTGATTCTTTCCGCTTGGTTTTATTAGCGGAATGACAAATAATTATTAAAGGTTTTTAAATGTTACAAACATTAAAAAATATTGGAATAGTAATTCTAGGTATAATAATTGGAATGATTGTTAACATAGGGTTAATTATTTTGGGAGGAATAATTTTTGTTCTACCAGAGAATTTTGAACCTATGAATGCTATAAATTGGGACTTTAAATATTTTATATTTCCATTTTTAGCGCATTCAATTGGTACGTTGTCGGGCGCATTCGTTGTCTCTAAACTTTCAAAAAATTCTAACATAATAATGCCATTAATCGTTGGATTATATTTTCTTTCGGGTGGAATATATATGGTAACAATATTACCGGCACCAACTTGGTTTGTATTATTAGATATTATTTTAGGTTACATTCCAATGGCTCTATTAGGATGGAAAATTAGTAAAGGAAAGAGAAAATAATTTGAGTTTTATACCTATATCTGATTCTGATGATACTCTTTTATCTGAATGTAAAGTAGAAACGTTTAGATCAAGCGGTAAGGG
>JAYZCM010000024.1:0-17083 GCA_036338305.1 Fidelibacterota bacterium
ACCACACTCATCAGTCATTGCAGCAGCACAGTCATCATCTTCATCAGAACAGTCTTCGACATAGTCATCAGGCACACTAGCGGAGCAAAACCATTCTATTGTGTCATAATCACCCAAACCATCTCCATCAAGATCTTTGCAATATTCATCATTCACTGCATCTCCACCCCAAATACCAGCACAATCTTGCATGCAATCATTAGATGGATCATCATCACAATGCTGACAATCATCCAAATATGCATTTCCATCACAAACCCCACTGCAATCCACTATTGCACTACCACCACAATCTCCATTACAATCAAGGACATATTCACAACTCCCATCATCTTCTTCTGCATTTGCATCATAATTACAAGCATTAGAATCCATGCAGCCAGAATTAGAACATTCAGTCCAATTCAATCCACTTGCAGTATCACAACAATGAGCTTGATCTTGCCAACCCCAATCATCTATGCAAGAATAATGGAATTCTTCACATAAATTATTATCATGCAACCTAATGTCAGACCATATGGAAAGGTCACATAGCTGAACAGGCAATTCATGCAAATCATTATTATTTAAATGTAACAGATTTAACTCATTCAATAAACCTATCGAACTAGGAATTTCACTAATGTTATTACCATTTGCAAATAATTCTTCCAATACATGTAAGTGACCTATACTTTCAGGAAGCGTTTCTAATTTATTATGGCTTAAATCCAAATATGTCAAATCATTTAAATTTCCAATTTCAGATGGAAGACTCGTAACTTGAGTATATTTCAATATAAATGAAGTCAAACGGTCCAAATCACCAATTGAACCTGGCAAATGAACAATCATGTGCCCTATTAATTCTAATTCATTCAAATCATGGGCATGATGATCAGTCCAATGCCATTCTTGATAGCCAAGCATGGTAGGGGTAAAATGAGATGGAAATAATGGATTAATATCTATTATGTCTTGAAGTATGTTTAAAGCATTGTCATTATAACAAGATGATTCATCTATCAATGTATAACCGCTATCACAAACAACAGGTTCTTTACATACAATCTCTCCAGGGTATACATCAAAATATCCATCATTATTGAAATCTATTGGAATATCAGTAATAATTCCAATACAATCTGAATCATCACAGTCTATGTCACCATCATCATCATCATCCAAACCATTCATGCAGGTAGTCAAATCGTCTTCACTAATGACCTCTTCTTCAATAACGACTCCTTCACCCAAACCAACCAATGAAACATAAGAACTACCTTGTAAAGTAAAGCTAGTATTTCCTTGTAAATAATTTGCTGATACATCTAAAATTTCAGACATGGAACTTGAGTCCCAAAAACGATACGATATTTCATTTGAAGCAAAAAAACCAGGAGTACTACCATCTTGAGCTGATGCAACCAAAGCAAGCATGTTACTAGGCGCAGAAATTATATCATCAATCACTCCTGAGCCTACACATATATCACCATCAAAAATACCTATTTCATCACCTGACTCTAAATCCAAATCATTTAATATTGCTGACGTAATAGTTATGTTATGAGGTAAATATGGATTATCTGAAAATTCCAAATATGCTGGAATAAAATGATTATTTGAAAATAATATTTGAAAAGACGCCATGAAGAAAAATGAAAAAAGGATTTTAATTTTAATCATTACTGTACCTCCTTTACAAGTCCTTCAGTTCCGCTCATGATTTGAATCGGTTGGTTTAAATTATCTCTCAGCTGTGTATTACATTCATTACCATTTTCACACCCAGTCAAATCTATTGATATGCCAGAGGAAGCACCTTCTACATCGCCAAGGTATTTAAATGTCAATTTTAACAATTCGCTCGTGGAAGGCAATCCATTTCCAGAGACAACTCCTGTAAACAATATGCCACCTTCCGTCAAATCTAAATCAGGTATGATTGTCAAATCAGCATAATCAACAATGTCCGAACCTTTTTCCCAACCTTGATATTCAAAAACATCAACATCATAATTCAACTGCACCTGCATGCCTGTCAAATCATCTATTTCTTCTGAATACAAATACACATTAAAAGCATCATCAATTTTTACATATTGCTGAAGTGGGAACATTCTAAGCGATTCACCACTGATGGCATCTACTTCAAATGATACACTAGCTGATCCAACATAATCCATGTTAAATCTACCTTCTACATGGAAATTATAATTACCTTCATCAAGATGATTTAACGTTACGCTTGTAGTATCTCTTCCCCAACTAGACCAATCCAAGTATGTTTTTACAGTATCACTTTGACCTATAGGCTCTAATTTATACCGAAATGCATTAACAAATTCTCCAGACCAAGTCAATGTAACGCTTGAACTATTAAAAACATTGGAATCAAGATTAATGGTTGTCTCGGGGGTATTTTCTCCAATGTCAGAATCTAAAATAGTATTACTCAAATCGGGAGATTCTCCACAAGCAACAATCAAAATGATTAGTAAAAAAAGGTTAAACTTAATTTTCATATGTTTTATTATTTATTTATTATTTATTAAAAGGAAATTCTAGCTTCAAATTGTCCATGCCTATTAATGCTCATTGAAAAGCCATTATTGTCAGCATAGCCACTAGATTGCATTTTTTTCATATCTCTTACATTCCACAACCAAATAGCTCCTGATAAAACCCCACAACTAATCAAGCTCTGCAAATTTTGTTGTTGCAAATCAAAAGCTTCATTAACAGTTTTTCTTCTACTTGATAATTGAGAGCTAGACCATTCACCAGTATCTTGAACCGCATTTGCCCAATTTTCGTATTCAGCCAATTCAGCATCATATGCATCTGAATTTGTAGAATAACTGCTACTAAACATTGCCAATCCTGCCAATGCTGCTAATTCTAAACCTGAAAATAGCAGACCTTTGCTTGTTTCCCCGCTAACAAAATGGCCTGCACCAGGAAACATCCAAGATAATTTAGCAGCTTTCCTCATTTGCGCAGCTTTATCCATTTTGCTATTTCCACGTTTTTGATCCTTTAATTCTAATAATTTTTTTAATTCTCGCATTTCTGATTCTAGATCAGATAATTTATCATCTTTAGGTGACAAATCAATAAACTGCTCATCCAACATCTTGCTAATGAAAACAAACTCACCCATATCTGATCCAATACGACCTTTTTGAGGTGTATGAGCACCATCTACATCAACAACTACTCTATTTTTTATAAATCCACCTAATTCATCTCCCGTAATAACACCATCACTATTTTCATCAGCCAATCCATCACCTAATCCTTTTAAAAGATTTCTAGTAAAAGCACTATGGCCCCATTCAGGTTTTTCAATAACCTCTTCATCTTTTCCACCAGCCGTGATAACTTGTCTACCACGCTCTCTTGTCATTCTTTTCAAATATTCAGGCGTTATGGCTTTTTTTAGACCTCTTGTATTAAGAGTCAAACCTCCATAACATGCATCTACAAGATACATGATATGTTTAGCATATGACATGTCCGCAATGTCATAAACAGACTTCATGGGAATACTCGATACATATAAATTATCCAAATCTCCATCAACTGGTATGAGGTATCCCATGTCACCACCACTTGGGAGCTTATATGTATCTCCATGGCCAGCATAAAAAACTACAACCCTATCTCTTTCCTTTGCATTTGTAAGGATATCACTAAAACCTTGGATTATGTTAGTTTTGGTTGCCTCTTCATCAATTATTAGAATTATGTTTTCTTCTTTAAATCCATAACTCTCTATTAACATGTCTTTAACTGCCACGGCATCATTTACAGCATAATTTAATGGAGGTACATTTTGATATTCATTTATGCCAATCAACAAAGCCCAACTTTCATCATATATTTCATTAACAAAAGCATATTTTGAATTTTCAACTAGCTCATTATCATTTTCCAAAGCAGCACCTGACAATTCAGACTGTTCATCATTGCCAAAAATGACACTGAAAAAAAACATAATGGGCAATATGCAAATGACCATTTTTTTAATACTCATAAAATCTCCATGGGATTGATTGAAAATATATAATTTAAATTTACAATTCTTGTCGCCATATTTGCATTAATTATTATCATATTGAAAGGCTATTTTTTTTCAATTAATACAAAAAATATATTTTGCTTTTTTCAAGAAATTCACTCTGTTCATCTTCCCAACCAACAAATAAATTTTCCATTGATTCACTTGCCTCTACAATTGTCATTCTAAGTTTATCATCACCATATAACTTATCAATGAAATTAGAAGATAAAAATTTAAAATCTTTAGGATACATGGATGATAATTCACTAAAAAGATTAGCTGTCCAAAAAACTGGTTTTTCTAAATACTGAATGTGCAAACCATGACATTGCACATTTTCATATTTTGGATTCATTGATTTACCTGGAATGTCTTGTGGAATAAATGTAATAGTATCAACCTTATCACCATTTTCCATATAAGGCAACATGGCATCTAATAGTTTTTCACTATCAATCCAAGGTGAACCAAAAACCTTAAAAGGGAAATTTGTCCCTCTACCTTCAGAAAGATTTGTACCTTCCAAAAGACATAATCCTGCATAATTCATGGCAGTCTTATTATCAGGCATATTAGGTGAAGGCGACACATTAAAAGCATTTTGACGATCTTGATATCTTATTTTACCTTCATATTTAACAACCTCTAATTCAACTTTCAATTCATTTTTCAGCCAACCTTCTTCATTTATCATATATGCCAACTCACCAAAAGTCATTCCATGCTGAACTGGAATGGGATGCATGCCTACAAAAGAGGCAAACTCCATGTTAAGAATTGGCCCTTTAATATCCCTACCCAAGGGATTCATCCTATCTAATATCATAATAGGAACATTTTCTTCCGCAGCGGCTTCCATCACCAGAGTCAAAGTACTAAGATAAGTATAATATCTAACTCCAATGTCTTGAATATCAAAAATTATAATATCTAAATCACTCATCATGTTTTTGGTGGGTTTTCTTGTTGTGCCGTATAAACTAAAAATTGGAGCTTGTGTTAAAGGATCAATACCATGTTTAATCAAAGCGCCTGCTTCATAAAAACCTTTAAAACCATGTTCAGGAGAAAATATGGCAGTAATATTAACATTGTTAGCATGCATCAACTCAACGAGATGTAAACCATCAGAATTAATTGACGTATGATTAACAAGAAGGCCTACACGCTTATTTTTCAAATCACCAAACCCTGTTTCAAACAGCACATCTATTCCAGCCTTATAATTCGATGAATTAAAAAAAAATGAGAAATAAATAAATACAAAAAATGCAGTTAAGGTTTTGCCTAAACCAAAATAATATATCAAATAGACTATTATTAAATTCATGAGCACAGCAATACCAATGTACCAAGTCCATGCTATTGAATAATACTGAGCTACAAATACAGAGAATAAACTCACAATTAAACCTATGATTAAAGTGTTTGATTTAAAAGTTTTTTGAGATTTAGATAAAATAAATAGACTTAACAATCCACCATAGGTAAAAGAAGCAATTTTAAACCCTAATACTATGATAGCACTATCTCCTTCATCAAAAACCAAAGAAATTAAAATCAACAAACAAGCCCAAAATCCACTTATGAACATAGACTTCAATAAACTTGTCTTTCTTCCAATCCAGTCATTAATGGTTGATGAGGCAAGTGAATTAATTGAAGAGCTTAAAGTTGACATTGCTGCAGATAAAACCCCTGCAAGTAGTAAACCTTTTAAACCTACAGGCAAATGATTAACAACAAAATATGCTAACTCCCTATCTTTTTCTAACTCTAATCCACCAAGGTATGACCAAATAAGTGAACCTGCACATAAAAAAATTAGAAACTGTAAAAACACAAACATCCCTGATCCAATCATTGCCATTTGCGCAGATTTTAAATTTTTACAAGTTAAAACCCTTTGCACCATCATATAATCTGCTCCATGTGATGCAAACGATAGAAGAGCGCCTCCTATAAATGCACTTAAAATAAACCAAGCATCAAAAAACATGTTTTCAGTTGTAAATCTGAAAATATTCATTTTATTTAATTCAACAACTGAATTCCAACCTGAAAATCCAATTGAATCAATTACAAACATAACTACGGTCAAGCCACCTAATAAATACAATAAGAATTGAAAACTATCAATCCAAAGAATAGTACGAATACCTCCAGACAACGTATATATTGTGGTTACTAACCCAATTATCAATACAGCTACCCAAATAGGCCAACCAGTAATGACTTCAATTACTACAGCTGTTGCCAAAAATCTTACACCGTCTGCAAAAAGACGAGTAATCAAAAAAATTCCTGATGCAACTTTTTGAACTAATACACCAAATTTTTCTCCAATAACTTCATAAATTGAAATTACGTCACCTTTGAAATATTGAGGTAATAAATAGATGGCAACTAAAATTCGACCTAATATATAACCTAAAGCTAATTGTAAAAAGAACCAGTCTGATCGATATGCCAATCCAGGAATGGAAACAAAAGTCAATACGGATGTTTCAGTGGCAACGATTGAAAACATTGCAACCCACCAAGGAGTCTCTTTTCCAGCTAAAAAATAGTCTTTGACCGTATGATTATTACGAGAATTGTAAATTCCATAAAAAATAATGGAACCAAGAAAAACAAAAATTATGATTAAATCAAATAAATGAATTTTATAATAAATATTAATTAAAGTGGCGGCGCAGGGACTCGAACCCCGGACACCCGGATTATGATTCCGGTGCTCTAACCAACTGAGCTACGCCGCCAAATTCACTACATACAACTAATTTTTCCAATAGTGCATATATTTAAATTTATTCTAAAATAAATGCACAACAAACACTAAATCATAACTTCAAACCATGAATGGTTTCAATGCTACCAGCAATAAAATCAGGATTTACTAATTCTGATTTATTATAAATTAAAGGTAATTTATTATTTACTTGCAATAATTCACCACCTGCACCTTGTATTATTGCATGAGATGCAGCAGTATCCCACTCCATCGTTGGACCAAGTCGTGGATATAAATCAACAGAACCATCAGAAACTAAACAAATTTTATAAGAACTTCCCATTGGACATAATTCATAATTTTCAAACTGCAATAAAAATTTTGACATCTTATTACTTGGATGAGATCTACTAGATGCTAATTTTACTTTTTTGTCAAGCAATAAATTAACTTGAATTTTTGCAACGTTCTTTTCACTATCTCTTTTCCATGCACCAACACTCCCACCACCCCAGTAACATACTCTAGTAACAGGCGCATAAACTATTCCAAAAAGAGGTGCTTCACTTTTCATAAGAGCTATGTTGACTGTAAATTCATCATTTTTCTTAATAAAATCTTTCGTGCCATCCAAGGGGTCTACAAGCCAATAATAATCCCATTCATTTCTAATATCATACGAAACATTTTTACCTTCTTCTGATAAAATAGGTATTGATTCATTAATGCAAGTCAAACCCTTTTCAATTATCATATTAGCATTTTTATCTGCTAATGTCACTGGAGATTCATCATTTTTAATTTGAATGTCAAAATCCGTAGAATATACTTTCATTATTTCTACCCCAGCATCTTCAACAATCATAATTAATCGTTTAATTAAATCATCTGTAATCTTAATGTTCAAAATTAAACTAAAAAGCCTTCTTTCACTAAATATTCAACCACTTGATTCACTGCTTCTTCTTGATTGATGTCTGATGTATTTATGGATAATTCAGGATTAACAGGATTTTCATAAGGATCATCTATACCTGTAAAACCTTTAATAATACCTTGGCGAGCTTTCGCATATAACCCTTTTACATCACGTTTTTCACAAACTTCCAAAGGAGTTGAAACATGCACTTCAATATAACTACCAACACCAGAAATTAATTCCCTATTCTTTTTACGAACATTTGCATATGGCGCAATTGGAGCACAAATTGCAATCCCACCATTTTTAGTAATTTCACTAGCAACAAATCCTATGCGCTGAATATTCAAGTCTCTATGCTCCTTAGAAAAACCAAGTTCACTAGACAGATTAATTCTAACGATATCTCCATCTAATAAAGTCACTCTTCTTTTGCCATGCTCTAATAATTTAACCAATAATGCATTAGCTATTGTTGATTTTCCTGATCCAGATAATCCCGTAAAAAATATGGTAAAACCTCTATTTGATTTTGGCGGCTGAGAACGTCTTAATTCATCAGCAACATCAGAATATGTAAACCATTCAGGCAACTCTACGCCTTTATCCAAACGCTCCCTTAACTCTGTTCCAGATACATTTAATGTAGTCAAATCGTCAGACACTTCATCTATTGGCATGTATTCTAATTTTTCTTTAACGTAAACCATTAATTTAAATGGAACCATTTTTATTCCAATTTCATCTGAATATTTCTCAACTAATTCTTGTGCATCATATGGACCGTAAAAAGGATTCCCCAAACTATCTATTCCAGGCCCTGCATGATCTCTACCTACAATCAAATGGGTACAACCATAATTTTTTCTAATAATTGCATGCCACAATGCTTCTCTTGGTCCCCCCATCCGCATGGCTAATGGTAACAAGCTAAGCATGGCCATGTTTTCATCAAATCTTTTCATTATTTTTTCATAACATCTTACTCTCGTATAATGATCCACATCACCAGGTTTCGTCATTCCTACAACAGGATGAACAAGTAATCCCCCCCCTATATCTTTAGACGCTTTTTCTGCCAACTTCTTATGCGCCCTATGCATTGGATTACGAGTTTGAAAAGCAACGATTTTACTCCAACCTTTTTCTTCAAATTCAGAACGTAAATCAGCTGGTGAATGTCTAAGATGTCCATAATCATAATGTTTGGGATTTTCTATTGCAAGGACTTCTCCTCCAAGGTAAACACTACCTGATTGATTAAGCAAATAATCTACAGCAGGATGCAACGTATCTGTCGTTGAATAAACTAACTTTGCTTCTTTATTTAAATCTGGACTCCAAATATCAGAAACATCTAAAACTCCAAGTAAGAGTCCTTCATAATCACGTAATGCAAGCTTATCCCCAATTGTTATTTTTTTAGCAAAATCTGAAGTAATATCTAATGTGATTGGAATGGGCCAAACAGTCCCATCACTCAAACGATTATTACTAATCACACTATTATAATCAGATTCACAAAGAAAACCTTTAAGGGGAGAATATGCTCCATTTACAAGCATTTCAAAATCACATATTTGCCGGTCATTCAATGTTAAATCAATTAAATTTAATGCTTTATGTTGAATTATCTCTTTTTCTTCTTCACTTACAAATAAGACAGATAATTCACCACCATGAGGTTTTATCAAAGCCATTAATATATCCTTTTTAAAAGTTACTATCTATTTAATAAAAATTGATAAACTAACCTGACAGCAACACCTGTAGCGCCGACTTTAGGTTGATAAGCTGGTTCTTTAGGACCCCAAGCAGTACCCGCAATATCCATATGAACCCAAGGAGTATCATCAACAAACTCCTTTAAAAAAGCTCCTGCAGTTATTGTGCCTGCTAATCTACCTTGACCTATATTCTGTATGTCAGCATATTTCCCTTTAATTTCTCTAGTATACTCTTCCCAAAGAGGAAGTTCCCATACTTTTTCGCTAGTTATTTCACTAGCCTTTTTGATTTCTTTCATCAAAGCTACATCATTGCCCATTACGCCGCTAGCCCTATTACCAAGTGCAATTAATACAGCTCCGGTCAATGTTGCAAAATCAATTATAGCTGACGGTGAATATTGTTTATTAACATAAGAAAGAACATCTGCCAAAACTAACCTGCCTTCCGCATCTGTATTTAATACTTCAATCGTTTTACCATTATAAGCCTTTACTATATCACCTGGTCTTTGTGCATTTGAACCCGGCATGTTTTCCGTTGATCCAATGGCAAATATTATATTTATCCGTGGTTTTAATATAGATACAGCCTTTAATACCCCCATGACTGTAGCACTTCCACACATATCAAATTTCATCTCATCCATTTTAGGGGAAGGTTTAATTGAAATACCACCAGAATCAAAGGTCAAACCTTTTCCTACAAGCGCAATAGGTTTTTGAGATTTATTTCCTCCATCATACTTTACAACGATCATTTTCGCAGGTTCTTTTGCTCCTTGAGCTACGCCATAGAATGCACCCATCCCCATTTTTTTTAATTCTTTTCCATCAAATATATTACATTCCATTTTAGGATTTCCATCTGCAATTTGCTTTGCAGCTTTAGCTAAATATGTAGGTGTTAAAATATTTGCAGGATGATTACCTAAATCTCTTGAAAAACAAACTGCTTCACCTAAAACTTGACCTGTTTTCAACGCATTGGAATCAATTTTACCAGAAAAAATTATGTCTACTAATTTTACATCTTTATTTTTATCTGTCTTATAATCATCAAATACATAAGAGCCAAGTACTAATCCTTCACAACAAGATTGTGCAAAAGTATTTTTTCCAAGCCCAAATGAATCACTATCAATTATTACATTTTGTATTTTCTTTTCATTAATAAATCGCATAAGATTAGAAGCAATACTACGCATGTTATCTAATGAAAAATCTTTTTTCTCACCAAGCCCTACAACATGTATTTTTTTAAATCCAGTATTGCCATACACTGTCATGGAAGTCTCTTTTTCTCCTTTAAAAGCATCTGCCTCAAAAGCATTTTTCAATTGATTACCATTATCAACATTTAATTTTTTTTGAATTAAATTAAAATTGGCACCTTCAAAAAAACCCATCAATAATAAATCAGATTCTAAATCTAATAGTGGGCGTTTAGTTGTATTTATTTTATTTAAATTAATCATTAATACTCCAAATTGATTTTAGTATAAGTTAATTGAGTTAAATTATAGCACAGAAATCTATCTTTAAATATTAACTAGAAACAAGGTTTATAGCGAGGAAAAAAATGAATTTCACAGGAATGTTAAAAGAAGGTGCTCTCAAAGATAAAACAATACTGATAACTGGAGGTGGTACCGGTTTAGGTAAATCAATGGGAAATTATTTCATGGAACTTGGTGCCAACTTAATAATAACAAGCAGAAAAGAAGATGTATTATTTGCAACTGCAGAAGAATTTAGTAGCCTACCAGGAAAAGTATTACCTGTTGCTGGTGATGTACGCAAAACCGATGATGTAAAGAAAACAATTGAAAGGGGATGTGAAGAATTTGGAAAAATAGATATATTAGTTAATAATGCTGCTGGAAATTTCATTAGCCCTACAGAGCGACTTACTACGAAAGCTTTTGATGTTATTATTGATATTGTTTTGAAAGGAACTTATAATTATTCATTAATTTTAGGAAAAAAATGGATCAAAGAGAAACAAAATGGTACCATGCTAAACATAGTAACTACATACGCTTGGACAGGCTCAGCTTATGTAGCACCTTCTGCCGCTGCAAAAGGTGGAGTTTTGGCATTTACTAGATCAATAGCAGCAGAATGGGTGAAATATGGCATACGCACAAATGCAATTGCACCAGGGCCATTTCCAACAAAAGGGGCATGGGATAGGTTGTTTCCAAAACCACTTTCATCAATAATTAATTTTGAAAAATCATTGCCCATGAAAAGATATGGCCATCATCAAGAACTCTCTAATTTAGCAGCCTACATGGTATCTGACTATTCAAGCTACATGAATGGAGAAGTCGTTACATTGGATAGCGGAGAATGGATAAAAAATGCAGGACAATTTAACAAATTAGAAAAAATACCCAATAAAGCATGGGGGATGATAGAAAAAGTAATCAGAGGAAAAAAGAAATAAAATTACATTTCAATTAATTTTTTCATGGTAGCATTATGAAATCTTCTCCTAATTCCATATATTCCTTCTTTATCTCTTGAAGGATGAACTCTATTGGTTAATAAAACAATTATAATCTCTTTTTCAGAATCTACCCACATTGAAGTTCCAGTAAACCCTAAGTGACCATAAGATAAATCAGAAAAATAATCTCCAGCTGAACTCTTGCCATTTTGTGAAGGTGTATCCCATCCAATAGCATAATCTGAATCATATGGCATAAATTGTTTAGATGTAAAGAGTTTTATGCTACTCTCTTTGAAAATCCTTTTACCAAGCCAGGTTCCATTATTTAAATGCATTTGCGCAAATCTACCTAAATTTTCTGCTGTTGAAAATAAACCTGCATGACTTGAAACACCTCCTAATAAAAAAGTGTTTTCATCATGTACTATTCCATGAATTAATTTATTTCTAAATATTTTATCTATTTCTGTTGGAACTATTTTAGACAATAAGTTTTGAGAAGGATTATACATTGTAGACGTCATCCCTAAAGGTTTAAAAATCCATGATGATGCCATCCTATCAATCGATTTCAATGACACTTTTTCTACTATTTCCATTAATAATATAATGGCTAAATCGCTATAAGAAAATTGACTACCTGGTTCATATTGTAAATCCATCTTAATTATTGCCTGAATAATATCTGAACGATACATATTTTCTTTTTCCATAAAGAACCGATGATATGAATTGATCCCAGAAGAATGTGTTAATAAATGACGAATCGTCACTTTATCTTTTAATGGTCCTCTAAATTTTGGAAGGAAATAATATACAGGTTGGTCCAAACTAATTTTCTTTTTCTCTATAAGTTTCATTACAATTGGAGTAATTGATATTACTTTTGTTATTGATGCAATATCATAAATTGAATTATTAGAAACAATTGTTGAATTAGCACCATAGTCATAGTTACCAAACCCTCCATTAAAAATTATTTCACCTTTTTTGGAAATAAAAACTTGAGCACCTGGAAAAATTTTATTTTTTATACCACTATCAATTATAGCCCATGATGTAGATAAATCTACATTCAACTCCCCCCCCCATTGTTCAGTACGTTTTTTTTTTACTAACCCGTGCCCTTTGGAATATTTAGAAGTTAATTTTACTGGCAATTTACCAGTAATTGAATTTCTTCCCCATAAAGCATTTGATGCAGCCCTAACAGAAATGCTTCCATAGCCATATGTACAAACATATGTATCAATATTTTCATATGAAGGTAAATAAGGGCTACCAAAACTAAATGTAATAATTGGAACATCTAAGGATCTTAGTTCAGATAATAATATTGAATGTGTAGAATCTATTGTAGAAATACCTTTATCCATTCTTATACGAACAAGCAAAGAAACAATTAGTTTATCAACACCTTTCATTTGATTAATTATATCTTTACGAGCCAAATCTGAAGTTTTATTATTAATTAATATTTCTTTTACATGGCCATGTGTTTTTACCAAATCTCTACTAAAAGATTTCAAATATCCACGAGCACCATCATCCATTGAAAGAATAATATGACCTAGAGAATCTATATTTTCAACATATAATGGTAATTGATTATTATCATCTTTAACAACTGTAATAGATTTATTAGCAATTGATTGAGCCATATTTTGATGTTTAGGAATTCCTATGACATTTTCTAATTCATCAAATGGAAGTTGATACTTATTATCTAATAATCCCATTTCATTTTTCATTTCCCAAATTCTTTTCACCGATTCATTAATTCTATTTTCACTTATTCTTCCATCCTTAACGGCTTCTAAGACAGCATTAATAGTTTGATCAACATCTATTGGTAATAATAAAATATCAGATCCTGCTTCAATTGCCCTTACTGCAGACTCACCTGCCCACGTTGATTCGGTTAGCCCTCCCATTTCCATACCATCAGTTATTATGATACCATTATAGCCCCATTCATGTCTTAATAAATTAGTAGTAATTTCAAAAGATTGAGATGCAGGCCTATTTGAATCATCTAAACCTGGCAATGAAATATGCCCTACCATTATCATTCCTACGCCATTATCTACAGCCTGTTTAAATGGCAATAATTCCATATTATCTAATTCTAATCTATTTCCATTAATTATAGGCAATGTTGAATGACTATCAATTGAAGTATTGCCATGTCCTGGAAAATGTTTTGCACAGGCAACCACGCCATGATCCTGAGCACCTTTTATGAAAGAAGAACCAAAATCTCCAACTAAATTTGGATCATCTCCATATGAACGAAAATTAATAATTGGATTATTTGGATTATTATTAATGTCTAATACTGGGGAAAAAGTCACATGTATGCCTAACGCACGTGCTTCAAGTGCTGTAATTTTACCTTGCTCATATGCAAAATCATAATCAGATGTTGCAGCCAAAGCCATATTTGTAGGAAATAAAGTTCCACCCCCCATCCACTGACCTAATCCTCGTTCATAATCAGCTGCAACTAACAAAGGAAATTTTGACCAATTTTGAAACTGATCAATATTATGATAACTGCCATGAATGCTACCACCAAAAGTAATGACTCCACCAATGGCATCTTTAGATAACCACTTATTTATTTTTTTTCTATACCAATGATCAGCATGATAATAATCACCTCTTATTCTTATCATTATCATTTGACCAATTTTTTCTTTCAATGAAAATTCATTCCATTCTAATTGATCATATTTTACATTTTCAATTGTATCTGGAAAATCAACATCAAGAGACTTTGAACAAGAAAAAAATAAAATTATTACAAAGAATAATTTATGCATCTACATATTCTCTTTTGACTCGTTTAGAAACACCCGTTAAAAATTCATATGGGATCTTATTATATTGTTTTGACAATACTTCCAATCGCAATGAATCACTACCCCAAAAAACTACATCCTGTTCTATATTCACCTTTCCAACATGGTCTAGAACAGCTATTAAATCCATTGAAACTTTTCCAATAATTGAATATAACATATTATTAATTTCAATTTTTCCTTTATTAGAAAATTCTGTTGGTATACCATCAGCATACCCTGCTTGAACAATAAATATTTTTTCATTTTTTTTTGCAACATATCGACGACCATAGCCTACAGGGAAATCTTTTTTTATATTTTTCAACAAAGAAATAGGAGCTTTCATTTTCATTACAGGCAGCAACCCTTCATGCGGTACACCCAAAGGTGAAACCCCATAAATGGATATACCTGGCCTAACCATATTAAACCATGCCTCAGAGCATGTTAATATTGCTGCACTATTAGCAATATGAAAATATTTGACACTAGGCATTACTTCTTTAACTTTTAAAACTACTTTTCTAAACTGATCAATTTGGTGGTCCCTATATTGAACATCCTCTTCTTCTGAAGTTGAAAAGTGAGAAAAAACTCCTTCAATATGAATGTTATTACAAGATTTTATTTGATCTAGCACTTTATTAAATTCATCAATATTTACTCCCAATCGCCCCATGCCCGTATCTACTTTTAAATGAGAAATAACAGAAATATTTTTTTTATAGGCATAATCACTTATTAATTTTACATCTTCAAAGGAATTTATTGTACATCTAACTTGTCCAGATTCATAAATATCTAATTCTGATGATGAAATTCGTCCTAAATGTAATATTGGATTTTTTATTTGAGAATCAATCAATTCCCTAACTTCTTGAGTCAATGCAACACAAAACCCATGCACACCTTCTTGTGACAATAATTTAGAAACTTCAACTATGCCATGGCCGTAAGCATTTGCTTTGACAACAGCCATGATTTTTACATCTTTTACTTTTGATTGTATATAATTATAATTATTCCGTAAATGATTAAGTGAAATTTCAGCTCTAGGGTTAAGCAATTGTTTTTCCCTTTAATATATCACTAATTTTAATATGTACATCAAATAATCTTCCAGCCATGATAGCAGCTCCATACGCTGAAGAAATTTTAGAAAATGTCCATTTGATATCAGAATAGTCAAAACATAATTCATCATTTATAGATTTTCTAAAAACATCATTATTTATAACACTTCCATTACCAGCCAAAACTAAATCTTTAGAAGTATAATGTAATTCTTCATTGATTTGTTTAATATAATTAGCAACCGAATGAGTAGCCTCTTGTAAAATAGAAAGTCCTATTTCATTACCCTTAATAGAAAGTTCAATAAGTGGCTTTGCTAATTGAGCTATAATCTTAATTTGATCTTCATCTTCATAAATCTTTTCAATAGCAGAATTAAAATCATTGCTATTTGTTATTTTTAGCAATAAATCCATTAGTTCCTCTAAATATATATCTCCAATGACACTCGTCTCATTTAATGCTAAATTTGAAATGACTTGTTTACCAATCCAAAAACCACTTCCAATATCACCTTTATCATGCCCATTTCCTGCTACACGTATTATTTTTCCCTCATTATTTTTTCCAATGCAAATGACTCCAGTACCAACTGTAACCAATACACCTCTATCTGTAGGGCAATTTATTAAATATGCAGTTTCTGCATCATTTGCAATCAATGTTCTTTTTGACAAATTTAAACCATCTAATTTTTTAAACACTTGATCTCGTCCATCTTCACATGAAGATCCAGCTAGGCCTAATCCAACAGCATCTATGGAATCAAATGAAATTTTTGACAACTTACATAATTGACTAATAACATTAATTATACGCTCAGCAGCCGTTTCATTATAAACTGACAAATTTGTACCTGCGTCCAAAACAAAAGTAGATAAAGTTTCCCCTAATTGATTTACAAGAACACCTCTTGTATTAGATGCTCCGCCATCAATTCCTATTATATGAAATTCATCATTTCTCATATTTTTCTAAAAACCTTATTACTAATTATAAGTGTAACACAAAACATGATAATTGATAGAATCAAAGTAAGAAAGCACCAGACCCAATTAACTTCCTTATGAATTATTATATTTTGAATATTATTAAATAATAAAACTAATGGCACTTTGTTTAAAATAATTGAATAACTAATAGGAAAACTACTAATTGGGATAAATATACCCATTCCTAAACACAATAAGATAAATAATGCTAACATAGATTGTATTAAAAACAATGTATTTTCAATAATCAAACCAAATAAAATACCCAAAAGAGAAAAAAAT
>JAYZCM010000025.1:0-6900 GCA_036338305.1 Fidelibacterota bacterium
AACACCCATAGACCATGCCAAAGGTTTAAATACATAGCCTAAAATTATTTCTAAAGAAGTTCCAGTAAAGCTTAGTAAATAATTAAACATTGCAACAATTGAAACAAATGCAATTAACATTGCAGCAACATTTGCAGCTAGTTTTAATCCATCAGTTGCACCATTTCCAATGGCCTCCATTGAATTTGAGGCAGTTTTTTCAACATGTACTTTTAAATCTCCATGCGTTTCAGATTTTTCTGTTTCAGGATATATGATTTTTGCAATTACTAATGCTGCGGGAGCAGACATTACAGAAGCAGCAAGAAGATGGCCTGCAATTCCAGGAATATCACTTAACCATTTTACATAAATGGCAAGAACACCTCCTGCAGCAGTAGCAAATCCACCAGTCATTACTGCCATCATTTCAGACTTTGTCATATTTTTAATGAATGGTCGAATAATTAATGGCGCTTCAGTTTGGCCAACAAAAATATTTGCTGAAACAGATAAAGTTTCAGAGCCACTAGTTCCCATTGATTTCTGCATGATTCTAGCGATCCATTTTACAATGAATTGTATGATTCCTATATGATATAATAAAGCCATTATGCTAGAAAAGAAAATTATTGTTGGAAGTGCTCTAAAAGCAAAATTTATGAGGCCTACGTGAAATCCTACCTCTGGAATGAATGATTTAAATAAAAAATCTCCCCCGGCATCTGAAAAACCAATTAGTTTATTTATGACTTTATCAAAGAAACCAAAAAGAGGTTTCCCAAAATTTGTTTTTAGTATGAAAATTGCAAACAACCATTGCAACCCTAATCCCCATGCAACTATTCGAAAATTTATTTTACTTTTATTATTTGACATTCCAAATGCAATTAATAATAAAATACTAATTCCAAAAAAACCTGTTAATTTTTCCATTATTTTTTATTCCTCCTCATTAAAACATTTTCGGCAACGTGCTTCATATTTATTTGTTTCTCCCAATACAACTTGTGTTTTTTCTGAGCTAATTCGATAGCTGAAATTTGCAGGATCTCCGCAAATCATACAAATGGCATTAACTTTTGTAATATATTCAGCATCTATTATGAGTTGAGGCATGGGTCCAAATCCTTTAGCGAGATAATCTTTTTCAAGCCCTGCAATTACAACTCTTTTACCTTTTTTAGCTAGTGTTTTACAAACTTTAATGATGGAATCATCAAAGAATTGTGCCTCATCAATTCCAAAGACATCTGCTAATTCACAATGTTTTAATATTATGTTAGGATCAGTGATTTGTATTGATTTTATTTTTCTTTGATTATGAGATACTATGAAATCTTCAGAATATCTATCTTCAGAAATGGGCTTAAAAATAGATACTTTTTGTTTTGCGATTTGAGCTCTAACTAATCTTCGTATCAATTCTTCAGTTTTTCCGCTAAACATTGGCCCACAAATAACTTCTATCCAACCAGAATTTTTTGGAGTTAATGTCATTAATCATTTCCTTTTTGTTTAATTTTTGTCTTGATTTTTGTATTAATTAAATCAATGGCTATTTTATTATGGCTACCATCTAGGATGATGATGTCAGCATGTTTTTTAGTAGTTTTTACAAACTCTAAATGCATTGGACGTACAGTATGATGATATTGATTGATGACAGATATTAAAGTTCTATTACGTTTATTCACATCTCTTTTTATTCTTCTCATGATTCTAATGTCATCGGCTGTTTCGACAAAAATTTTTAAATCTATTAAATTTCTTATTTTAGGATCATATAATGCAAAAATACCTTCTAAGATGATAACTTTTGGCTTTACCAATAATCGAGTTTTATTTGTACGTGTATGTGTAGAAAAATCATATTCAGGTATGTTAGCTTTTTTGCCTTTTGATAAATCAATTAAATGTTTTTCCATTAGTTGGAAGTCAATTGAATTAGGGTGATCAAAATTATGAGTTACTCTCTCTTTCATACTGATATGTGAAAGATCTTTATAGTATGAGTCTTGTTGGATTAAGTTGATTTTTTTTTGGTCAAAATTTGATATTAGTGCTTTTGCTATACTTGTTTTCCCTGAACCCGTTCCTCCTGCTATTCCAATTATAAACATCAATGTTTATCCAAAAGGGTAAGGTAAAAGTTCTGTAGTTGAATGAGTGACATAATTACATGAGTTATCAGCTATGTACAAAGGAATGCCATTTGCATATTCATGAAGAATTTGTCTACATGAGCCGCATGGAAAGGCTCCATCAGATGTTATAAGTGCAAGAGCTGAAAAAGATTCATACCCTTGAGCTAATGCTGAAAAAATAGCTACTCTTTCAGCACATAAAGTTGTTGGATATGCCTTTGATTCTATGTTGCAACCTAAAACTATAATGTCATTTTTTATCCATAATGCTGCTCCCACTTTATAATTACTATATGGAGCTTTGGCTCTTTTTTGCGCAATACATGCATGATTTATTAATTCTTTTGGAGACATTAATAATTTTCCATAATCATTTGATAATAAAATTCCCTTGTTTAATGGAAATGTTTCCTACTCTATCTTTTGCCTTTATATATAGTTTATGTTTTCCCACGTTCAGTCTGTATTTTAATGGATAACGTATTTTTTTTTGATAAGAATTATATTCAAAAATAACACGTTTTCCATCTAATTCTATGATAATATCTTCTTCTGCATCGATACCGGAGAATTGATCTTCTATTGTAAAAGAGATATGTTTTACATCTGATGCAAAATATGTTCCATTTATTTCAGGGATGAGATTAGAAAATTTCGGTGGTTGAGTTTCATTGATTATAGCGAAAATTTCACCAGATAAGATTTTAGTTATAAGGTGAGTGCTATCAGCATTAAATGAGGATGGCATATAGTGCCAAGTATTCTTTTTTTCATTATAATAATAAATACTCGCATGATTAGGAAAATAATCTTTTGAAATATTAATTTCTAATTGAATTTCTTTTTCGTAGGGTATTAATCTTGGTTGTATTTGATATGCTTTACCAATTAAAGTACCAATTTTTGGCTTAGGAACATCTATGAGGTTAGCCCAAATCAATGTCGTATCGTGAAATGTATTTTTATCGCCTTTAATTATTAATTCATTATCAAACAATGGGAAATTAAACATTGAATCGGGGTAGACAATTTTTCCATGTAAGTTTATTTTAAAAATTTCTGTCATGTTTATTTCGTTGGAATGTACACTTATTTCTGAAACATTTTTCAAGTCATTTGGAGAGAAAATTTGTGAATAATGTTGAAAGGCTGATTTTCTCTCCATGGCATGACTATGCAATTGATCATTTTGTTTTAATATGAGGGTCATTTCTTTGGTAGAGGGTATTTTTTCTTCAAATATGATGAATATGCCATGCTCATAATGTTTTAGACTAATTTTGCCAATTGTTTTTTCATGGTTATTGTTTTCCATTGAAAATGTTGGCATGCTTTTTAATCCACTTTTGCTTATGGTGGAAATTTCAATTATGTTTGTTGGGTAATTAATGTTTTCTATTTTAAATAAATTATGTTCAAGTGTTATATGATTTACATGCTTTCTATAATGTTTGTCTAGTTTATTATTTAAATGAAATATGGGACTAATTTTTTCTTTTGAATCAAATTTGATTAAACAATTGTTTTTATTAAAACTTATTGAATAATTATTATTTTTTTGAACTAGTCCATTATGTAATACTAGTTTTAAAAAACTTGTGTTACCAGCATGATCAAATACTTTTATTGAAATATTAGAAAATGTATTTTCATTAATCATTAATTTGTTTTTTGAGTTATCATTAATGAATGAAAGAGATTCATTTCCGTGGCGAGTAAATAAATGATAATATTTACCTTTTCCTTTTCGTGCTAGAGAGTAATTTTTTTCCGTATAGAGCTCTTTTGAATCTATCCATTTCATATTATCATATTTCATGGAATAAACTATTTCTTCATCTTGGTGTACTTCTATTCCATAAATGCCAAAATTAAATTCTTGATTAGTTATTTTGTCAAAAGCATTTACAGCCAAACCTATTGATCCTTGGACGTTTATTGTATCCATGATAATAAATTCAGTTTCATTAATTTTTTTTACCTTAAAAATTTGTTCTTCTGAAATGCCATTAATTTTGGAGTTTTTATGAAGAGGAATTATTGCCATGGAATTGATGACGGGTGGAATGTTATCTGGGATTGATAACCCGACATTGAATGGATTTAAAGGTTGTTGGTTTTTATCTCTGATTTCAAAATGTAGATGGGGTCCTGAAACTCCACCAGTATCTCCAGAATATCCAATGAGATCACCTTTTGTAAATTTATATTCATTTTTTTTCAAATAATGATCTATTGAAAATTTCCCATAATACTGATGTAATGCACTTACTAAATTATCAATTTCTGGAGTAAAATGATCTAAATGTGCATATACAACGGTATTTCCATCTTCCAATGTGAGATAGAGAGTTTTGCCATATTTTTTTGAACTAGTTTGTATCCTAGAAACATATCCGTTTTCTATGGCTTGTAATGGATAGCCTATTTCACCAAAAGTGCGTATGTCTATTCCCGTATGATATCTCCCAGGTCTTTCTTCGGCAAATACTGCTGTTAGAGCTTTTTCTGCTTTTACTGGCCATAAATAGTTTTGACATTGTATTAAAGAACAGAAGGCAAAACATATTGCGATGATTTTTTGAAAATTATGAATTTTATGTTTCAAATTAAATTATTTTGTTAGTTTAACTTTTCATTTCCATATTTGTAAATTATCTATCATTATGAGTGTGAAACTACTCAAATTACAAATACGTATTTACTATTGGGTTTTTACGGGAAAAATAAACAAGTTAAGTTCTCGTCTATTTGTGTCTTTTAAGAAAGGTAGGGCAAAAAAAATTCTTATTATTTTCCCAATGGATGAACCTTCATTTAGAGTAGCTATTTATGCATTTCGAGAATTAGGCCAAGATGTTAAATCTGAAAAAAATATTAAATTTATCATAAAAGAGCAATTTAAAGATTTATTTCATTTGCATGTAGGTACTCCCATAATGGTAGAAAATTCAGAATATGACAGAGTTCTCTCTGATGAAAAAGAAATTTTAGAAAAAGTACAAAATACTCGATATGACATGATAATTGATTTAAATTCTAATTTTCATTTAGGAATTGCGCGACTTGTTAGTCTAATTAGGGGAGATATGAAAATAGGTTTTTCTAATGAATTTTCTGATTTATTTTATAACATTCAATTAGATATCAGTAAATCGGGGATAATGGAAAAAGGATATAAACAAATTAATACTATTTTAGCATCATGATAATTACTGTCTTTGAGGATAATAATCACTCATCATTGTTTCCTCTTAATCAAATTAGAGCTTCTTTTGAACTCCGTTGTGGGGCATTTACAAATCTAGAAAGAATACAAAATAGCATTCAAAATGAAGATGAAATTCAATTACTTGTACGTGATGAAATAAAAGAAGTTGTACAACAACGTTATCCAAATTTTATAGTAAATCCTAATGTATTATCAAAGGGGATATGGTTAAATGGTGCTGCGCTTTGGTCTGACAAACATATAAATGACATAGCGTCCCCTAGAACATATACAAATAAGAATAAGATACTTGCATTGCATTCTGATGAGTCAATTCCTTTTGAACTTCGATATGATTTCATTCAACAATCTGCATCCGTTTCAATAGAGTTTGACATTCCTTTCATTCATAATTCTTGGGATGCAATTTATTTACAATCAAAAACAATTTCTTTTGATGCCACTCACTTTATTGACTTTCATCATGGTAAAATACATCCTTCGGCTGTCATGGAAAATGGAGATAATATATTTATTGGAGAAAATGTAGAGATTAGACCTGGTGTCATATTGGATGCTAGTTCTGGCCCTATAATATTATCAAGAAATGTTTATGTTGATGCGGGAGCAATTATTCAAGGCCCAATTTTTATTGGAGAATCATGTGTTATTAATCCGGGGGCAAAATTACGAAAAAATATTAGTTTGGGGCCTATGTGTAAAATTGGAGGTGAAGTAGAAGATAGTATTTTTGAAGGTTATTCAAATAAACAACATGATGGTTTTTTGGGTCATTCTCATATAGGAGAGTGGGTTAACTTGGGAGCAAATACAAATAATAGTGATTTGAAAAATAATTATGGATTGATTCGCATGATGATGGGAGAGCTTGAATTTCAAACAGACCATCAATTTTTAGGTTCTATCATAGGAGATTATGTGCGTACAGGTATTTCTACAATGTTAAATACTGGCACTATCATTGGGCTAGGTGCAAATGTTTTTGGGAGTGATTTTCAACCTAAATACATTCCTCCATTTAAATGGGGAAAAAGTGATAAAACTGAATTAGAAAAATTTTTTCAAATAATTGAGATCATGAAAAAAAGACGCAAAGTTAAATTGAATGAAGTAGAAAAAGAGCTTTTATCAAAAATTTTTGCTTCAAATTAATTTTTTTATTAAAATGCTTGTATGATTAATTTACAAAAAATAACTTTCTAGCCTTGAAATTAGGAGACAATTATGGCTTTTGAAGGGTTGATATGCCCCGCATGTTCAAATTCATTGGATGAATCGATATTAGAGGATAATATGATTTGTCCTCACTGTAGTACCAATTTGAAACAAAAGAAATTTCTTGCTTTTTTAGAGTATTTAATGATGCAAGGATTAGTAACTAACATTGATTTTTTTGACCAAACAATATATGGTGATGAAATTAAGTTGACTGATGAAGAAAAAGAACAAACGGATGAAACTAATCCTGATGACTATGAAGATAAAACTAGTAATATGGATTTAATTGAAGAAACACCTGATTTAAAAGAAGTTACTACTGAT
>JAYZCM010000026.1:0-8677 GCA_036338305.1 Fidelibacterota bacterium
ATGGAATTATAGGAGGAGCATCAGTTGTGACATTAATTGCTGGTGCAGTAATTGCAGGCTGAAATATGAATATTGAAGCATAAATTAAACCTAATCCTACAAGTAATTGATGAGAATTAATATAATCTCTAGGTTGCAATAGAATCCATACAGGTAAAATACTTGCAATTCCTGAATATATGAATAGAAAAATAATCCAAATATTTTGGGGATTGGAAAACCCAAATGATTTTAAATCTATTTGAAAAATAGTTCCAAGATAAACAAATAAATATAGGATTAGCAATGCTAAGACAGAAGGTAGAAAGGAATTCATTTGCTTTTTATGTATTAAATATCCAATGATTATTGCCATGATGATTTCTATGTTTATGGGTAGAACGGATGATGGGTAAAGAGTAAATAGTTTTGATATTGCCATGGCAAATACTGCAAGTACAAGCCATGTCAAGCACATGACAAAACATAAAAACATTATTCTGATTCTTTTATTTATTACTTTTGCAGAAATATCTGCAATTGATTTTCCTTTTTCTTTTAGACTAATGGTTAATGCGCCAAAGTCATGCACTGCACCCATGAAAATGGTTCCAATAATAACCCAAAGAATTGCGGGGAGCCATCCCCAATAAACAGCAATACAGGGTCCAATGATTGGTGCAGCTCCTGCTATGGATGTGAAATGATGACCAAATAACATATGACGTTTTGCTGGTTTGTAGTCCATGTCATCTTTGAACGCATGCGCAGGTGTTTCTTCTTCATCTCTTAAATCATATATCTTTTCAGATAAATACCTACTATAGAAATGATAGCCTAAATAGAAGGAAATAAAAGCAATGATTGTTATATGAATTGAATTCATTAATAAATACCCGTTTGAAACATATAATTAGATTGGTAATGTTTTAATAATTTAAATAAAATTTAGGATAATATTTATTAAAGTAATAATATCCAAAACATTAGTTTGGCTGTCATTATTTATGTCAGAACAATTGTTGCAAGAATTATTAATGATGCAATTTGCATTTATTATGATGTCTAATATGTTTATTTCTCCATCTTCATTAATGTCACCAGTTATTTCTGGGCATTCATCATGTTCAAATTCAAATGCACCCATGTCAGGTAGATCTCCTGAAAATTCAAAAATATCTTGAATGCCATCTAAATTGACATCATATGTTCCAGCATCAATGCAAGGTGACTGTGACGTAAGATTATAATCATAGCTTTCCATGTCTAAAAATAAAGGGTCTGAATTAATATTTCCATTACCTGACATTTCTTGTTGTGAATTAGAAAAGTTAAGGAATACATTTAGTTGATCATTATTAGGAAGTGGTGAAAAATCAATGTCACCATTATTCCAAAAAATACTATTTATTGAGTTCATGTATGCTGAATTAATTAATGCTACGCCTAAAACTCCTGAATTATTTGCAATTGTTGAATTTATTATATCCATCTCTATTTCATTTATTACTAAGCCTAATGGCTCTCCTAATGAAATAGCGGATCCATAATCACCTGTATTATTTGTTATTAATGATTTTGCAATGATTAAATTCCCAGATAATGCGCCAATTCCTGCACCTATGTTTGCTGTATTATTATGTATTATTGAATTATTGATTTCAAATTGTAAAAGTTCTTCATTAAATGAAAAACCACAAAGAATGCCTCCACCACCATTTAATGAATATAGATTTTCTCCGACTAGATTGTTTGATATGTTGACGTCATTCATCCATACATTCCCGCCATTAATTGCAATACCACCACCTCCAAGAGCATCTCCATCATTTATGATATTACTATCTATGAGACACGATTGGATCATGACATTTGAATTTATTGCACCAATTCCAGCACCTACATTTCTTGACATATTATTTGTTACGTGTAAATTTGTTAATGATACATTAGAATTTCCGATTGAAATTCCTCCACCTTTTAAAACATTGGTGATTAAACTATCAAACATTTCTTCATCTGCGGCCATACTAATGAAATCATCAAAAGAAATTCCAGGTCCATAGCCATTCTGAATGGTAAATCCCGTTAGTGATGCTTCCGTATTTTCAATGATAACTGTTGATGTGGAATCAACACCATTTATTATGAATTCACTAATTGATAATTCTTCGCTATATTGTGATTGAATGGTTAATGCTTTACCTAAATAATTAATGTTTTCATTATAAATACCTGCTGCAACTTCTATTGTATCTCCAGATTGTGCTTGGTTAATTGCTAATTGAATTGATTCATATTCAAAAGGTACTAGAAATACATGGTCATCATATTCACAGCTTCCATCATCAAAAATAGCAGTTTCATTAAAATTATTTGCATTTTCATCAGTACAGCCAGAACAATTAACATTATCATTTTCAGGATTATCATCACAAATCCCGCATTCATCTTCATATGAATTTCCAAAACAAATTCCGTTACAATCAATGTCAGCATTTCCACCAAAACAGATGTTGCAGTCATCCATGTTTAGATTATTACCATTACATACATGGCAATCATCACATTCCCCCGTTCCATTTGCTATTCCAAAGCAATCTATGTTTTCTATGTTTTCATTTATTGTTAGCCATTTTTCTGGTTCTTGGAAAGTGATGTCTAATTCTGAAAATTCAAAAGAAATTTCTATTGGCATATAATTTTCATTTAGATAAAATAAACGAGAAATATTATTTATGGAAATTTGATAATCATTATCACCTTGAGACATGAAGCCAAGTTGGAAAATATTCATTGGGTTGAAACCATATGGTAACTCTATGCTTGTTCTTTGAATGCCTCCATAATAATTAGCACTGAATTCAATATAGTCATGATTGTTAATAAATATATTGCAATTATCTATGAAGCTTGCAATGATTTGTAGATCAACATCACTGCCATAAATTTCACCTTCATATTCAATATAAATATAATTTCTTACGTCACTAATCTCTAATGTGTTTGGATCTTGATTTGTTTCGTAGCGTTCTTCATTTATTAATTCTTCTGCCATTATTCGGTAGGTCCAAGGGTTTTGATCCATCAAAATTTCTCTAGTATGATTTGATGTGATTGTTGATAATGGTGATGGAAAAAATTTATAATCAGAGGTTCCATCATCACTGAAATTACAATTTAAAGTTGCATTTTTTAATATTGGATGCATTCCAATTTTATCACCTTGAAATGGCGTTGTTACATGACTTGCTCCCTGATAAAATTCATTTATAATTTGTCCATCATTTGCTAGCAAAACTTCATAAATCCATTCAATGTCAGTTGTTCTGCCATAAGAATACATTAAATCTGATAATCCAATACCGATTCGACTATCCTCATTAGAGAAAATTATGGAGTATTTAATAAGTTTATTATTTCCAACTTGTGAAATTTCGTGCCACATGATTAGCGGTATGTCTGTTCTAGTGCTTTCATTCCATGACAATAGATCTCTTCCATATAGTATGGGTGAATGTTTTAATACATCTAAATCAATATTTAAAGAATTAATATTTATTAAGTCAATATGATTGATATGTAGACTTTCAGCATTAGTACTAGATTTCATCTCATCAAATTTAAAATTAATTTTATGTTTTCCCTTAGTAATAGGACCTAAGCTAACATGGTAATCATGGTCATTGTTGCCTGCATATAAAATTATGTCTTGGTTATAATCATTCCATTCATCATCAATTGATACTGTTAATGTAATTGATTCATTGTTTTCTTCATGCCAATTTGTACTAACATATGCTGAAATTGTAAGATGAAATTCAGAATTTGTTTCTGATGTGAAGTAGTAAGGATCTGAAATTTCATTTGGAAAAAGATCAGCAGGAAATTGCCCTAGTAAAATTTTAGTTAATAAAATTAAAGTAAATATATTTTTTTCATGACGCATATAAGATCAATATTAATTGTTAATAGAGGAGGTAGTCAAGCATGAATCTGTAACTATTTCTTTCAAGCAATAATTAAAAAATATTATTTTCATCGTATTATTATGGAGATAATTAATTAATGTGCGGAATAATTGGATTATTTAATATTAAAGATTTAGATGCTTCTCGCAATGAAGCTTTGAATATGGCTCGAAAAATTCGTCATAGGGGCCCAGATTGGAGTGGAAGTTATAATGATGATTATTGTATTTTATTGCATGAACGATTATCAATAGTAGATGTAGAGCATGGTGCGCAACCTTTGCATGATGTAAATAATAATCGAGTTTTGGCAGTTAATGGAGAAATTTATAATCATAAGGAATTAGCCAAAAAATTAAATAAAAATCATGATTGGAAAACTAATTCTGATTGTGAAGTATTATTATATCTATATGATGAATATGGTATTGATTTTTTAAATGAATTAGATGGGATTTTTGCTTTTTGTCTATATGACGCAAACTTAAGAGAATATATTGTTGTACGTGATCATATTGGGATAATTCCATTATATATTGGTTGGGATGAGAATGGATTGGTTTATGTGTCAAGTGAAATGAAAGCCATAGAAGACAAATGCTCTAAATTAATAGAATTTCCTCCTGGCCATTATTTTAAAGGTAATGATGAGGAATTTATTAAATGGTATGATCCGAAATGGACTAGCAAGATGCCTGAAAATAATGTTTCACTTGCCAAACTACGTGAATCATTAGAAGATTCAGTAAAGAAACAGTTAATGTGTGATGTACCATATGGTGTTTTGATTTCTGGAGGGTTAGATTCATCTTTAATTGCTGCAATTGCAGCTACGTTTAGTCAAAAAAGGGTGGAATCTGAAGGTGAGGAAGATGCTTGGTGGCCAAGAATGCATTCATTTGCAATAGGACTCAAAGGTTCTCCAGATTTAGCCGCTGCTAAAATTGTTGCAGATAATCTAGGTACAGTTCATCATGAGTGTATATATACCATTCAAGAAGGAATTGATGCTTTGAGAGATGTCATATATCATTTAGAAACATATGATGTGACAACAATTAGGGCAGCTACCCCAATGTATTTAATGGCAAGGAAAATTAAAAGCATGGGTATTAAAATGGTTCTTTCAGGAGAAGGCGCTGATGAAGTTTTTGGTGGTTATCTTTATTTTCATATGGCTCCAAATAAACAAGAGTTCCATGAGGAAACAGTTAGAAAATTGCAGAAATTAAGTAAATTCGATTGTTTGCGTGCAAATAAATCTATGGCTGCGTGGGGGGTCGAAGCTCGGGTTCCTTTTTTAGGCAAGGAATTTTTAGAATATGCTATGAACATTAACCCTTTGGATAAAATGTGTGGTGACGGTAAAGCGGAAAAATATATTTTACGTAAGGCCTTTGAAGGTGTATTGCCAGAAAAGATTTTATGGAGACAAAAAGAACAATTTTCTGATGGGGTTGGGTATGGGTGGATAGATGGATTGAAAGAATTTGCTGAATCTAAAATTACAGATGAAATGTTGGTAAATTCAGCTGAAAAATTTAATGTTAATCCACCTGAAACAAAAGAAGCTTATTATTATAGAACCATTTTTTCAAAATGTTTTTCTTCTGAACAAGCTGCAAAAACTGTTGAATCAGGTCCATCCATAGCTTGTTCGTCTCCAGTTGCGTTTAGATGGAGTCAGGAATTTGAAAAAATGGATGATCCTTCTGGAAGAGCAGTTAAAGTTCATCAAAAAGCAGTAAAAAAAATATAAAATTAGGAATGAATACTTGCCCCTTTTTTTTGCTACTTTTTTATTGTTAATTTTAATGTCTCTCAAAAATCATAAAGGAGTTTTTAATGGCTACAGTGGCTATTGATAAAGATCAGCGCGCGATTAACATTGCCAAAGGTTTGATAATGGATACAGTAAGGCATGCTAATTCTGGTCATACTGGCGGCCCTATGTCATCTTTAGATTTTACTTATGTGCTTTATAAAGATTTTTTAAAATTTAATCCTGATGATCCTGAATGGATAGATAGAGATCGCTTTGTTTTATCTGCTGGTCACGAATCAGCATTGTTATATACCATGCTTGTCTATGTTGGTTGGCTTGGAGTTGAGGATTTGAAGAAATTTCGTCAAATGGGTTCTAGGACGCCTGGTCATCCTGAAAGGAAATTGACGCCAGGAGTAGAAGCAACCACAGGGCCATTAGGCCAAGGTGTTGGCAATGCTGTTGGGATGGCTATTTCGGAATGTATATTGAGAAATCGTTTTGGAGAGGATGTAATAAATCATTATACATATTGTTTACATGGTGATGGTGATATTCAAGAGCCTATTTCTCAAGGTGCAATTGCCATGGCTGGGCATTGGGGGCTTGGTAAGTTGATTAATTACTATGATTCGAATAATGCGCAAATTTCTGGGAAAGTATCACGTTCAGATTCTACAAATTATGTAAAAATGTATGAAGCTCATGGATGGCATGTTCAAGAAATTGATGGTCATGACAAAGATGAAATAAGAAGTGCCATTCGTCAAGCTCAAATGGAAATTCATAAACCTTCTGTTATTATTGGTAACACCATAATGGCGAAAGGTTCTGCAAATATGGAAGGGGATCATAATACGCATGGTGCGCCTTTACCTCCTGAAGAAATTTTAAATACGAAAATTAATTTAGAACTTGATCCTAATGAATTTTTCTATCTCCCAAATGATGTTTTAGATAGTTTTAGAGAAGGTTTTGATTATGCCAAGAAAGAAGTTTCAGCATGGGATTTAGCTGTAAAAAATCGTATGGAAGATGCAAGTTTCAAGAAGAATTGGAAAATTGCATTCTCTGGAGAATTACCAGAATTTAAAATTCCATTTTATGAATCTGGACAAAATGTAGCAACTCGTAAAGTTTGGGGAGCTTTTATTGAATCTTTAGCTAAACAACACTTAACATTAGTAGGAGGTTCTGCTGATTTGGAACCTTCGAATGTCACTTCTGGATTTGCTGAAATGGTAGGTGATTTTTCCATTGAAAATAATTCGGGAAGAAACTTTGCTTATGGTGTTAGAGAGTTTCCCATGGGTGCAATGAATAATGGCATTGCTCAACATGGAGGTCTTAAAGTATTTGGTGCAACATTTTTTGTTTTTTCAGATTATGAAAGGCCCGCTTTAAGATTAAGGGCACTTCAAAATTTATCTGTTGTTTCAGAATATACTCATGATTCAATTTTTGTAGGAGAAGATGGTCCTACTCATCAACCCATAGAGCATTTGATGGCGTGTAGAGCAATTCCAAATTTATTAGTCTTAAGGCCCGCTGATGCAAATGAAGCAGTTTATGCGAGTAAAATAGCATTTGAATTAGTTGATCGTCCCTCAATAGTATTATTGACTAGGCAGTCTCTCCCTGTATTTGATAGAAAGATTTATCCTTCAGCTGAAGAAATATATAAGGGGGGCTATATTATGTCTGATTGTAATGAAACTCCTGATATAGTTATAATGGCAACAGGAAGTGAAGTTTGGGTGGCCTTGGAAGTAAAAGATATGCTTAATGGTTATAAGGTTAGAATTGTGAATATTCCATGTTGGGAATTGTTTGATGAACAAAGTGAAGAGTATCGCCAAAGTGTCTTAGGCCCATTGTCATCATTGCGTGTTTCCATTGAGGCTGGCATAACAAATGGATGGGAGCATTATACGGGGCTAAATGGCTTAAATTTAGGTGTTGATACATTCGGTGAATCTGCCCCCGGGAAAGATGTTGCAGAATATTTCGGCCTTACTCCTGAAAAGGTGTTTTCTTCTATAAAAAACAAGCTCTCTTCTTGAAATATCTATTTAATTTTAGACAGAATTTGTTGTAAATTAAGTTGTAATTTAATCTGGTAAATATTTTGATTACATTTAGGGTGAAATAAATGGCTAAATGGAATAAATCAACCTTTTTAGTTTCAGCTAAAGATAAATGTGAGCCTCGTGTTCAAACTGTCATTATGGATTTGGTGCGTTTTGCAGAAAAAGATGCAGATCAAGTATCTTGGGGTAGAGGTGAGGGCTATGGTACAATGACATTTAAATGTAAATCGGATGATTATGGCATTATTCCCCTTTTTCATATTACAACTAATGGCCAGATTAAATTTCAATTGAATTATCTTCGTCAGAAAGTTCGAGGAAAAGAAATTTTAAGAGATTATCAGTTGAAACTTGAATCTAATTTCATGATGGATTTTGGTGAAGCTTTCTATCCATCTGATGTCTACCATAAAATGGGTGAAATGTTTACAATTCGTACAGAAGTAGACAAATTTGTTCAAACCATTCAGGGAATAGCACATCGACTTCGGCAGTAAACTGATTCACTATTTCTATCTAGTTCCTTATATCTCCTAATAATCACATATATAATTGATGATATATCACTTGATATTGTGATTTAAATCAAACGTGCGATAGATTACAAATATTTATCTCATCTCTCAATAAATTATTCTTAAATAACATAATTGATATTAAACAAACTGTTACAGAAAGATACAAGTATCATGAAGAAAATATATTGTACATTCTGTCGAGTATTATTGTGAGAGAAAAAAGGATAAGGAATTTGAAATATTTACTGTTAAATTGTTTATTTATTACATTACTGTTTCCAAATAACAGAAATGGTGTTGAACTTCCTATTGGTTTAACTGAGGAAGAGAAGGAAAAACTGCATATCATTAAGG
>JAYZCM010000027.1:0-18539 GCA_036338305.1 Fidelibacterota bacterium
AGCGGTGAAAGAAATTTTCTTAAATTTTCATATGAACATCGTAGATATTTAAACGTATTTAAAAGAGGGATTATAGCAGTAAGGTTAAAAATGGGTTATGTAAAAAAAATAAAGGAGGAAGAAGAACTTCCAAGCTATTACTTATTTGAACTAGGAGGACAATCATCTTTGAGGGGATGGTCAAACCCTGAATCATTTAGTGAGGCAAAAAATAAATTTGAATTATTTAATATAGAATATAGATTTCCTGTTTACAAAAAGTGGGGAGGTGAGTTATTTTATGATGCTGGCAGCTTAATGAATTCAGATAGGTTAAATGATTTTTCATTTAATGATAATTTTGGCTTGGGAATTACATACGATACCGCAATAGGCCCTATTAGATTAGAGTATGCTGTTACTAATATGAAATCAACTTCTAAAGGAACATTACATGCATCAATACTTTATATTTTTTAGTATTTTATAAGGAGAAAAAAGTTGAAAAAAATAATACTTTTATTACTATTTATTCTAACAAGTTGTAATAACTATAACATTGAAAAAAAATGGAATAGTGCTAACAATTTTCTTGAAAATAAAAATTTAAGAGAAGCAATAACAATATATAAAGAAATAATCACAAACTATCCTAGTTCTGATTATGCCATAAAATCACAATTTCAAATTGCAGAAATATACTTAAATGATAAAAAGGAATATGATATCGCAATTGATGAATTTAATCTAATATTAAAAAATTACCCTACAAGTAATGAAGCAAAAAATGCACTTTTCATGATATCATATATATATAATAATTACCTTAATTCATATTCCCATGCAATTCATAACTATAATTTATTTTTAAAAAAATACCCAGAAGATGATCTTGCTCCATCTGTAAAATATGAGCTTCAAGGCCTAGAAAAATATAAGAATCAAATTGATTCATTAAATAATATAATAAGATAATAAATATGATAAAAGAAAACCTATCAGATCTTGGCAAGAATATAGAAGAAAATTCTAGTTTTATCAATACCATTGAAGATAACATTAAAAGTGTAATTATCGGTCAAGACAAATTAATAAGCAATTTAATTTTAGCCCTGCTTTCAGATGGCCATGTTTTTATCGAAGGAGTACCAGGATTAGCTAAAACTTTAATAATAAAAACATTGTCTAAAATAATAGACACTGATTTTCAACGTATACAATTTACCCCTGATTTATTACCAGCTGATATCATAGGAACCTTAATATATAATCAAAGCAACTCCTCCTTTGAAGTAAAAAAAGGTCCTATATTTTCCAATATAATTCTAGCAGATGAGATAAATCGCGCTCCAGCAAAAGTTCAATCAGCCTTACTAGAAGCAATGGAAGAAAGACAAGTTACCATTGGTGAAAATTCATTTCCTCTGAACAATCCATTTTTTGTCATGGCTACTCAAAATCCAATTGATCAAGAAGGTACGTATCCGTTACCAGAAGCACAAATAGACAGATTCATATTTAAACTAATTGTAGATTACCCAAATAAAGATGAGGAGCTTTCTATTTTAAATAGAATGGTAAATATAAATACAATCAATAATAATATGTCTAAAATCAATGTTCAAGATATCATAGATGCACGCTCTATAATTGATGAAATTCATATGTCAGAAAATATTAAAGAATATATTGTATCTCTAATACATGCAACTCGAAATCCTAAAGATTATGGTTTAAATGACATCATGCCTTTAATTTCATTAGGGGCATCACCAAGAGCTACTATTTTTTTGGGTAAAGCTGCCAAGTCAAATGCTTTTATGAAAAAAAGACCTTATGTTATTCCTGAAGATATAAGAAGTATTGGGCATGAAGTCCTTAGACATCGAATAATAACATCGTACGAGGCAGATGCCGAAGAGATTACTTCGGACCAAATCATACAAAGGATATTTGATTCTGTTCCTACTCCTTGATTTATGATTCCATCAGAAATCATAAAAAAAATCAGGCAAATCGAAATTAGAACTAAAAGATTAGTGAACGATCTATTTGGAGGAGAGTATCATTCTGCATTCAAAGGTGCTGGCATGGAATTTTCTGAAGTAAGAAGTTATATACCAGGTGATGATATACGTGAAATAGATTGGAATGTAACAGCAAGAACAGGAACGCCTTATATTAAAAAATTTAAAGAGGAAAGAGAACTTACAGTCATGTTAATGATTGATATTAGTGGTTCATCATATTATGGTACTGGAGAGATGCTTAAGTCTGATTTGATGATAGAGATTGCCTCAATTTTAAGTTTCAGCGCAATTAAAAACAATGACAAGGTCGGATTGCTTCTATTCTCGGATAAAATTGAAAAATATATTCCTGCAAACAAAGGCAAAACACATGTCCTAAGAGTCATAAGAGAAGTAATAAATTTTAAACCTGAAAATACATCTAGTAACATTAATATTGCCTTAAAACACCTTCAAAAAGTATTAAAAAGAAAAAGTATTATTTTTATATTATCAGACTTTTGGTCTGAAGGATATGAAACTACGATGAAAATTCTAAATAAAAAACATGATTTAATTAATGTAAATATTAATGATTCTTCAGAAAAAAAAATTCATGAATTAGGTTTTATTAAAATAGAGGATGCAGAAAGTAAAAAAAGTTATTGGATAGATTTGAATAAAGAAAACATTAAGACAATTTCAAATAATGTTAAAAAAAGATTTAATGCTTTCAATGATTTTTGCAGAAAAAATAAAATTGATTTAATAAATATAAATAGTAAAGATAATTACATAGAGCCAATTATTAATTTTTTCAATTCACGCATACATAAATGAATATTCTATTATTACTAACCAGTTCTTTCCTATTTCCTATTAGTATGCAATATAATATTCCATCCGATTCATTATTTGTTGGCAGTATTGTCTCTTTTGAAGTACACCTAGAAAATTTAAATGACGATGAATTTCCAACTTTCAATACCTTCGCAAATGATTCTAGTTATTCTTTACAAGAATATAAACACTATGAAAATCATGCAGATTTTAAAATTCAATTTTGGGAGAAAGGCTTAGTCACAATACCACCCATTGCAATTGAAATTATAAACTCTAAAAAAGTTCAATATACAGTACACACTAAACCTATTGATTTTTTTATCTTTTCACATTTAAATGATAGCAATTTGACATTAAAAAAAAATAAAGGCATGTCATCTATCAATTTAATTAATAAAAACAAATTGGTACTAATTTTAATAATAATAATAGCATTACTATTCTTATCAGCTTATTTCTACAAGAAAATAAATAGCAATAATCAAGAGCAAAAAGTCACAGAAAAGAATGATATAAATATTTATTCATCTATTGTTGATAAAATAAATAATTTGAAATTGCCTATTAATGGAAATGCAAATGAGGTTCAAGAATTTTATGCAAAATTGAGTTATATTCTAAGGGATTTTATGAAAAAAAAATTTTATATAAGGTCTACGGAAATGACTACACATGAAATCTTTCAATATTTAAGAAACAAAGGATTTAAAAGTGAAATATATAATATGTGGAATAAGATAAATGAAAAATCTGACATGGCTAAATATGCGCTATCAAATTTTAAAGCCAATGATTTTAATGATGATAAGGAAGCTTTTATTTTATTTATTGAAAAGTTAAATAAACTTTAATTACTATCACAAATCCAAATAGGATTTGTCATTGCAAATCCTTTTTTACTAATTTCGCCGCCATTAGTATTGATTTCTAATCTTATATATGATTTTTTATTAACTAATATATCAAACTCTATACTGAATTTATAATTACTTATGTTATTTACCTGTTTATATATTTTTTCATTTTTATTTCCAATAGTACCCAGATATATAATGCATTGATTAATAAGACCAAATTCTGGAGTAGAGCTCGAATTCACTTTAATTATTCCACTTCCTTGAAAGCATTTTTCTCCACAATGATATTCTTTATTTCCAGATAAAAATAACATTTCAATACAAGGCCCATTTGTCAAGAAACAATTACCCCTTCTAAGTTTTGAAATTATGCGTGTAATTGATTTACCAACACCGCCATATATACCAGTTCTAAAATTACCAAAAATCTGTTCTTCACGCTCTAAAATATTAACCATGGGTATTTTTATTTGCCTATAATTATTAAAATTACCATGTGCATCATTTCCAGCATATATATATTTGTAATACCCCATTAGTAATATTTTTTTCCATATTTTAAGACCAGCTTTAAAACCATGATCTATTTTCCCATTTAATATTTGAAAACCACATAATTTATTATCAATAATGTCTTTAAATTTCCACTGCCCTCTTTTAAAAATTATTCTTTCCAACAATGGAACTTTAACAAATGGATGAGCCGCAATGCATAATGCTTCTTCTTCTAGCGCATTGTAAATCGAAGATGTATCATATATTGAATCTCGATGAAACAAATTCTCGCCACCATCACCATATCCAGGTAAAAAGGAAGAGTTATTTAAAATTAATGCATGAATATTTTGATGCTTGCAATTATGTAATGATAATTCTTCTGATGGAATCATTTTTGATTTAATATCATTATTTTTATTTATTTTAGAAATTTCCTCTCTAGATTCTTTCCATTTAATAAGATTTGGATCTGTTTCAAACCATGAACCAATCTTGTCATCTAAATCATAAGAATGATCTGTATTACATACAAAATCTATACCCATTGATTCTGAAATTTTTAAAGTTTCATACATGGGGGCACCAAATTCAACCATATCATCCGTCAAGTTAGTATGGTAATGCAAATCACCATATGCAACGGAATTAAATCTTGGATATAAATAATTAGAAAAGTAACATTTTAAATCGTGAATTTTTGAATTAGGATAATTATGTGTAAGGCAATCTTTCTTATTTCCATTAATTTCATAATTAAATTTTACAATTATTTTATGTGCCCCATGCATGTGTTTGACTTTTATTTTTATAATTTCATGCCACCATTTATTTTTTATGAACATATTATATTTTTTAGTTAAAGAAGCTATACATTCTTTATCATTATGAATATCTATAACCACATGATTAATTTTTATTGGATATTTATCTGAATCTTTAATTAATAGCAATATGGGAAGATCAGCACCTTTATCAATTCTAAATGGGCAATCTGCTAAAATTTCTGGCTCTTTTATGAAATATCTGCTAAATATGTATTTTGGCTTATAATGCAGTTCAGCATACATTAAGAATGGAAATAGCAGGAAAATATCTTGAAATGAAAAATCATAATACATAATAGTAAATTTATGTGTTTATAGATATTAGTATGTAATTTTACATACTAATTTTAAGGAAAAAAATCTAAATGGCATCAACATCTGATTTTAAAAATGGACTAATAATTAATCATAAAAACAATTTATGGAAAATTGTTGAATTTCTACATGTAAAACCAGGTAAGGGAAGTGCATTTGTTAGATCAAAACTTAAGAATATAAAAACTGGACAAGTTGTTGAAGAAACGTTTAGGGCTGGTGAAAAAATAGAAACAGTACGTGTAGAGGCTAGGGATTATGATTACCTGTATTTTGATGGAGATAATTATATATTCATGGATAATGAAACTTTTGAACAAATCTCACTTACAACTGAAAATGTAAGTGATGTTATTGATTTTTTAGTAGAAAATACTAAAACAACTATTGCTTTTAATGGCTCAGAGCCAATAGAAGTTCGAATACCAAAACACTTAAACATGGAAGTTGTTGAGACAGATCCAGGAGAACGTGGGAATACGGCCCAAGGCGGCTCTAAACCTGCAAAACTTGAATCGGGAGTAACAATCCAGGTCCCTCTATTCATTCAAATAGGAGACAAAATAAGAGTTGATACCAAAGAGAAAAAATATATTGAAAGAGCTAAATAATTATCATGCTAGATAGAGACATTAAAGCATTAATCACCATATTGGAAGAATCTAACATAGATGAAATAGAGGTTTCAACATTTTGGGGAAAACAAAATATAAAGCTTAAAAAAAATAGTGCTAAATCTGTCATTAAAGAAAATGTAACCACTAATGAAGTTGAAACTATAAAAATTGATCCAATAAGCAATTCATCTGATAAAAAAATAAATACAGAAGAAAAAGATGAAAAATCAGAGGAAAGCCAAAATTCAACAATTAAGGCTCCTTTGGTTGGTACATTTTACATTTCCCCAAAACCTGAAGAACCTCCATATGTAAAAGTGGGGGATCATGTAAAAAAAGGTGATACTTTATGTATCATTGAGGCAATGAAAATATTTAATGAAATTGAGGCTGAAGTTTCTGGGAAAATAGTAGAAATATTGATAGAAAATGCAACACCAGTAGAATTCGATCAAGATCTTTTTGTAATAATACCTGAATAATGTTTAAAAAAATTTTAGTTGCCAACAGAGGTGAAATTGCTCTTCGTATAATAAGATCATGCAGGGAACTGAATATAAATTCCGTTGCGGTATACTCTAAAGAAGATGAATTGTCATTACATACAAAATTTGCAGATGAAGCAATATGTATAGGTCCCGCTGATAGCACTAAAAGCTATCTTAACATGGCTGCCATTATTTCTGCTGCCGAATTAACGAATGCTGATGCCATCCATCCAGGATATGGCTTTTTAGCAGAAAGTTCTAAATTTTCAAGAATTTGTAGTGATAATGGTATATCTTTCATAGGCCCTCCACCAGAGACCATAGATTCCATGGGAAATAAATCAATGGCAAAATCAACCATGAAAAAAATTGGAGTCCCTGTTATTTACGGTTCAAATGGAATTGTGGAAAGTGTAGATGAAGCACTAAATGAAGCTAAGAACGCAGGCTACCCTATAATGTTAAAGGCTTCTGCAGGGGGTGGTGGGCGAGGAATGCGGTTAGTTGAAAATGAAAGTCAAATGGAAAATGCATTTAAAACGGCTCAATCTGAATCAGAAATAGCATTTGGAAATGGAGATTTATACCTAGAAAAATTTATTAGTAACCCTAGACATATTGAAGTTCAAATTTTATCTGATAAGTTTGGAAATAACATTGCCCTTGGTGAAAGAGAATGCTCCATTCAAAGAAGACATCAAAAGATCATAGAAGAGTCACCCTCTCCAGAAGTTAATGATGAGATTAGGTCAAAATTATTTGAAGCTGCAATTCAAGGAGCAAAATCTGTTAATTATTTAGGAGCTGGAACAATTGAATTTTTAATGGATTCAAATCATGATTTTTATTTTATGGAAATGAATACTAGGATTCAGGTAGAACACCCTGTAACTGAGATGGTAACTGGAGCTGATTTAATTAAATTTCAAATTTTATGCCATGCTGGATTACCTTTGCCAAGCTGGATGACTAACATTAAACTTAGAGGGCATTCCATCGAATGTAGAATTAACGCTGAAGATCCAAACAATAATTTTAGGCCATCTCCTGGAAAAATAACAAGTTTTCACATGCCGGGGGGTATGGGGGTCCGAACAGATACTCACGCTTATTCCGGGTATGTCGTATCACCTTATTATGACTCCATGGTAGCAAAATTAATAGTACATGCGCCAAATAGATCTGAAGCCATAAATAGGATGATTGGTGCATTGGATGAATGTGTAATTGAAGGTATTAACACTAATATAGCATATCAAAAGCAAATATTATCAAATGAAAGATTTAAATCTGGATCTTTTGATACAAGTTTTTTGGAAAATTTTAACTTTATAAAGGAAGAATAATATGAATATACCAGACAATTTACTTTATACCAAAGATCATGAGTGGGTGAAAATCACTGATGACATTGCCACCATAGGCATTACTGATTATGCTCAAAGCGAGCTTGGAGACATAATTTTCATAGAGTTTCCTGAATTGAATGATACATTTCAAAATGAAGACATTTTAGGCACAATTGAGGCCGTCAAGACAGTAGCAGATTTGTTTTCTCCAATCTCAGGCAAAGTAATTGAAGTTAACTCTAAATTAGAAAATGAGCCTGAATTAACAAATAATGACCCTTATGAAAATGGATGGATAATTAAAATGAAAATTGATAATAAAGATTCTTCTAATTTATTAACATCAAAAGAATATGAAAAACTCATATGAGACCTTACCAGCCTACTACTAAAAAAGAGGAAAAAGAGCTCCTATCTGCATCGAAAGTCAATAGTTTTTCTGAGCTTATTGATATCATTCCAAAAAAATATATTTTAAAAAAAGATTTAAATGTAGGAAATCCGATGTCAGAAATGGAAATAGATGCAGAATTATCCAAATTAAGCAATATAAATAATACAAGCATGATTCCATTTATTGGAAATGGAGTTTATGATCATTACATTCCTAAAGCAGTTGATTTCATAGCTTCTAGATCTGAATTTTATACGGCATATACACCTTATCAACCTGAAGTAAGTCAAGGCACTTTACAATGTCTTTATGAGTATCAATCAATGATATGTGAACTTACGGGCATGGATATAGCAAATGCTTCTTTATATGATGGTGCATCAGCCATAGTAGAAGGATGCATGATGTCCATGTCAATAACTAAAAAATCAAACATATACTATTCTGAAGGTTTAATTGATACCCATATAGAGATAATGCATACTCTTCTAAAGGGGCAAGATGTAAATCTAATAAAGGTTCCATTAAAAAATGGCTGCACTGACATAGATTTTATCAAAAAAAACATCAATGAAGATACTGCTTCAATAATTGTTCAATCACCCAATAAATTTGGACAAATAGAAAATATTGCTAGCATAAAACAACAAATTATTAAATATAATTCATTACTAATTACCTCTTCAAACTCAGTTGCTTTAGCATTATTAAGGGCTCCTGGAAATTGTGGTGCAGACATTTATGTAGGTGAAGGTCAATCATTTGGAAATCCAATGAATTTTGGCGGCCCATTATTAGGCATAATAGCCATTAAAGAAAAATACAAAAGATTATTACCAGGTAGAGTAGTAGGCAAAACAGTTGATCAAGACAATAAATGTGGCTATGTATTGACACTCCAAACAAGGGAACAGCATATAAGGAGAGAGAGAGCCACCTCAAACATCTGTACAAATCAGGGTCTTTTAGCCCTAAGGGCCACTATCTATTTGGCATTAATGGGGAAAGAAGGATTGCCGCACATAGCAAAATTATCCTTTCAAAAAGCACAATATGCTGCAAGTAAAATTCATGATCTTAATAATTACAACATAAAATTCAAAAACAATTTCATTAATGAATTTGTTGTAGAAACAAAGCATGACATAAATAGGCTTAATGAGCATTGCTTGAAAAATAATATTTTAATAAATGTATTGAAGGACTCCTTCGTTATTTCCATTACAGAAAAAAGAACTAAAAAAGAATTAGATTTATTGATTAAATGTCTAAATGACTTTAAATAATTTATATAATAAATTAGAAAATATCAGAAAAGATAGAGGTGCTGTAGCAGTTGCACTTATAGATCCAGATAAAAAACATAGTAAAAAAATCCCTAAAATGGTTGAACTAATCAATAACGCAGATTTTGATGTTATTTTTGTTGGTGGAAGTTCAATGGAAGATGAGAAATTTAAAACTAGACTCAAGAGAATTAAGAGTAACACGGATCTACCTGTCATAATTTTTCCTGGAGACTCGAATCAAATTTCTAAAGATGCAGACGCGATTCTATATTTATCTTTATTAAGCGGTAGAAACCCTGATTTTTTAATTGGTGAACAAGTTAAATCTGCTCCACTAATCAACAAGCATTCAATTGAAGTAATTCCTACTGGATACATACTAATTGATGGCAATACAAATTCTAGTGTACAAAAAGTTAGTAATACAAAACCATTACCAATGAATAATCTTAAAACAATATTGCATCATGCATTAGCCGCAGAATATTTAGGTAAATCATTTGTATTCCTTGAAGCTGGTAGTGGGGCAAAAAATCATGTTACAGCGGAATTGATTGAATTCATTTCTCCTAATATAAAAATACCCATTATCGTTGGGGGAGGCATAACTAGCCCTATATCCGCAAAAAATTTAACTTCATCTGGAGCCAGCTACCTAGTAATTGGATCTAAGATAGAAGCACTACCAACACAAAATGAACTTTTAGATATTACAAATGCCATACATGGAAACAATTAAATGAAAAATAATCATTATATCACTATTTTAAATGATTATCTATCCTACTTGCAATTGGAGCGCAGAATGTCTATTAATACAATAAAATCATATGAATTTGACTTACTGAACTATTTTTCATTCCTTCAATCTAAAAACATTAAATCTCCATGCCACGTAAAAACAAAAACAATTGAAAATTACATTAGTGTAATATCTATAAAAAAAGATGGAAATTCACTTAAAAAGAATACTATTAATAGGCATATTTCATCAATTAAAACGTTTTATCATTACCTCATTGATTCCAATGAAATAAAAAAAGATCCAACAAAAAATATTATAAGCATCAAAACAAATCATGCTCAAAGAAATACACTACTTTTTGAAGATGTTGAAAAAATAATATCATCAACAAATGATAATAGCAAAAAATTTGCATTAAGAGATAAAGTAATTATCATAATTTTATATGCTGCAGGATTACGGGTATCAGAACTAATCAATCTAAAAATAAATGATTATTTAAAAGAAGATGATTTCCTAAGAATTACCGGAAAAGGTGATCACGATAGATATGTCCCCATTGGAGAAAAAACTAGCAAAGCCATAAATGATTATTTGCACAATTTGAGGCCCAGATTGATAACTAAACATAATTCTTCAGGAATATTATTATTAAATAAATTTGGGAAAAAACTTTCAAGAATGGCTATTTGGAACATCATAAAAGAATATGTAAGAATGTCTGGCATAAAAAAGCCAATTAGTCCTCATGTATTTAGGCATACATTTGCTACACATTTATTGGAAGGAGGAGCCGATTTAAGGGTTGTTCAAGAGCTTCTTGGTCATGCAAATATTCAAACTACACAAATATATACTCATACTGATAGAGCTTACTTAAAAGAAGTATATAATCAATCACATCCAATTTCATAATGCTTTTAAGACTTTTTCCTGAACACATAGACATATTAATAATACTTTTACCTACTTTAGTATTCTCTCTTTGTTTTCATGAATTTGCTCATGGATTTATTGCATATAAACTAGGAGATCATACAGCTTTAAGGCAGGGCAGATTGACACTAAACCCATTAGCACATCTTGATCCCATGGGATCAATGATGATATTATTTGTAGGATTTGGTTGGGCAAAACCCGTACCAGTCAATCCGGTAAACTTTTCAAATCCTAGGCACGACATGATGAAAGTAGCTTTTGCAGGTCCAGCATCCAACTTGTTATTAGCTCTAGCTGGTGGCTTATTTTTCCGATTAATTAGCTATGTTAACATTAGTGGTAACCATGAACTAATTCAGGCTATATATTTATTTATTTCCATAAACATAGCTCTTGCAATATTTAATTTAATACCCATTGCTCCACTGGATGGATCTCAAATTTTTGGAAATCTAATATCAAAAACGCAGCCTGAATTAGCATGGAAACTTCAAATGCATGGTCCCAAAATACTTTTGGCAATCATAATGATTGGCATTCTAACACCTTTTTCTCCGCTTTCCATGATAATAACCCCCTTCATAAATTTATTTTTATTTATATTTGCGGGTATATGATAAATTGAAAATCTTGAGAAACAATGGTTGGAGAAAAAAAACAAAATTGATTTATATAATCAGAAATATCGTAATACTTATCATAATTTTATTTGTTATTTATAATATAAAATCAAACTTAATCTAACATGAAAATAATAGAATGTGTACCAAACATAAGTGAAGGAAAAGATGAAAAAGTAATAACAGCCGTTACTAACACTCTAAGCAGTCATGATGTAAAGCTTTTAGATGTTGATTCTGGTGCAGATACAAACCGAACGGTAATAACTTTTATTGGTGAGCCGAGCGAGGTTATCAAAGCAGCATATGACTTAATAAAAAAATCATGTGAATTAATAGATTTAAATAACCACATGGGAACACATGCTAGAATGGGTGCAACTGATGTCTGCCCATTAATACCCATTTCCAATGTAACCATGGATGAATGCATTGCATATGCAAACGAGCTTTCTAAAAAAGTAGCTTTGGATTTAAAAATTCCAGTTTTTGCATATGAAAAATCCGCAAAAAATAATGAAAGAAGAAATTTAGCCAACATACGATCTGGCGAGTTTGAAGGCATGAGCGAAAAAATAAAAAAAAGAAATTGGAAACCAGATTTTGGAGTAAATGAAATTCATCCAACGGCTGGCGTAATTGCAATTGGCGCTAGAAATTTTCTAATTGCGTATAATATTAATTTAAATACAAAAGATAAAAGTATTGCATCAGACATTGCATTGGATATTAGAGAGCAAGGAAGAAATAAAAGAGATAAGAATGGAAAATTTATTAGAGATAAAAATGGGATTCCAATTAAAAAACCTGGATTTTTTAAGCATTGCAAAGCAGTAGGATGGTATTTAGATGAACATAACATATCTCAAATATCAATCAACTTAACGGACATAGAAAAAACCCCTCCGCATGTAGTATTTGAAAAATGTAGAGAATTAGCAAGAGATAGAGGCGTCCGAGTTACCGGAAGTGAAATTGTGGGCTTAATGCCCTTAAAAACCGTTCTTGAAATTGGGAAATTTTATTTGAGTAAACAAAAAAGATCAATGGGGATTCCTCAAAAAGACATTATAGATATCGCCATAAAATCTTTAGGCCTAGAAGATTTGTCAAAATTTAATTATAAGGAAAAAATCATAGATTTCTTAGTTTCTGATAAAACCGAATCCTTAACAAACCTAGACATTGCAGCCTTTCTTGATGAATTATCTTCTTCTAGCCCTGCACCAGGTGGCGGTAGTGTTTCAGCCCTGGCAGGTGCATTATCGGCTTCATTGACATCAATGGTAGCAAACTTGACAATAGGGAAAAAGAAATGGGAATCTGTATATGATGAAATGTGTAGAATTGGAGAGCTTAGTCAAGACCTAAAAGATCAACTAGCCATTCTAATTGATGCTGATACAGAGGCATTTAACTTAGTATTGCAGGCCTATAGATTGCCTAAGGCAACAAATGAAGACATTAAAAGCAGAAAAAATGCGATAGAGAATGCAATGAAAAACGCAGCTTCAGTACCATATGAAACAATGAAATTATGTTGCAAAACCATGGAATTAATCAAACAAGTAGCGTTAAATGGCAATCCTAATTCCATAACCGATGCCGCCGTTGCTGGAGAGCTTGCACTAGCTGGAGCTAGAGGTGCTGCCTTAAATGTAGAAATTAATTTAATTGACATAGATGATGAAATTTTTTCAAAAAAAATGAAGACAGATATTTCAACTGCCATCACATTGGCATTAAAGGAAACTAAATTAATAAGAAAAATTGTGCAGCAAAAAATGCAATGAATAAAATTAAAAAATTAAATACAATACTAATTGATAAAATTGCAGCTGGAGAAGTTGTGGATAGACCTGCATCTGTCATTAAGGAATTGATTGAAAACGCCATTGATGCACATGCTACCGATATCAAAATAATTGTGGAAAAAGGTGGCCATGAATTGATACAAGTCATTGATAATGGTGATGGGATTTTAAAAGAGGATCTAGAAATTGCATTCAAAAGGCACGCAACAAGTAAAATTGCCGACCTTCAAGACCTAGAAAACATTAATTCATTAGGCTTTAGAGGTGAAGCTCTTCCTAGCATTGCATCTGTCTCCAAATGTACTCTAAGATCTTCCACAAATGACAATGAAGCGCATGAAATAAAAATAGAAGGCGGTGAATTTATTTCTATATCTCCGACATCTGGGTTAAAAGGGTCAAATTTTAAGATAAACCATTTATTTTATAATACACCAGCAAGAAGAAAATTTTTAAAAAAACCAGAAACAGAACAGGCTGAAATAAATAAAACGATTAAGCGCTACATGCTCTCACATCCCGATATATCATTTTCCCTAACATCAAATGATAAACTTATTTATTCTGCAAAAACTGAAGATTTGAATGATAGGGTAAAATCTATTTTTGGAGAGAATCACAAAAAGAACATGATTAAAGTGGACCATGAAAAATCTCCCTATAAGATTTCAGGATACATTGGAAATTTATCCTTATTGAAAAAAAGAAGAGGAGAACAATATTTATACTTAAATGGTAGATACATACAAAATAGACTACTCAGTTCAGCAGTGTATTCTGCTTATCAATCTGTCATAAAAAGAGGGGAGTTCCCTTTCTTTGTTCTCAACATTACCATCCCAAACAATTTATTTGACATAAATGTGCACCCAGCTAAAATGGAAGTTAGATTTCATAATGAATGGCAAGTTTATCACGCCCTTAAATCGTCTGCTAGCGCTGCTTTACAAGACATCATAAGCGTCATTCCCAATTATCAAAAATTTTATTCAAACTCATATGGGAATAATATTCAGACGGACATATTGCCATTCAATTCAATGTCAACGCAGCCCAGCCCGGCCATCGAAGAAGCTCCTCATAAAAACATTCCAAATGATAGTCATGAAGATAATGACATTCAAACTTCTATGCCAACAAATCGTTTAGATCAATTACATGCAACCCAAACTACGCCTCAAGCACTAGAATCTACCTCTGATCATGTTTGGCAAATTCATAATAAGTATTTAATTACAGAAATAAAAAGTGGACTTATAATAATTGACCAACATGTTGCCCATGAAAGAATTTTGTTTGAGGAAGCAAGAATGGCAATTGAAAATAAAGGCCTATCTTCCCAGTCTTTACTTTTCCCGCAGACACTGCATTTACAACCAGAAGAATATAGCATGTTAACAAACATTATGCACTATTTGGAAAAGATAGGTTTTAAACTTAGAGAATTTGGTGAAAATACCGTTGTAATCGAAGGTATCCCATCAAATCTTAAATGGGGCAATGAAAGTAATATCATAAAAGAGATTCTTGATCAATACATAGAATTAAAAATTACTGATAATTCATTTGTTGAAAATATTGCAGCCATATATGCATGTAAATCTGCAATCAAAGCAGGGGACCCATTAAAGCCCATGGAAAGAAGATCCTTAATTGACGGGCTATTTGCAACAGAACATCCATACTACTGTCCGCATGGAAGGCCCATAATAGTAAATCTTTCAATCGAAGACCTAGATGAACGATTTGAAAGACATTAAAAAAATCATACCATGTCGCTAAATAAAGAATTAATAAAACAAGGTAACATTTTATTTAGATATAGAAGCTATTTGCCACTAGTTCTGTATCCACTACTACTATTTTTCAATATTGCCAAACATGAGCCAATTTACAACTTGAATAATTTAATGATGGGGTTGATAATATCATATTTTGGAGAGCTCATAAGAATAGTGACAATTGCCTATGTTCCATCAAATACATCAGGAAGAAATACAAGAAAACAAACTGCAAATAGTTTGAATTCTACTGGCATATATTCCTTAGTAAGGCATCCATTATATTTGGGAAATTACTTCATCTTGCTTGGGCCATTTTTTATTTTCCCCCAAATTTCATTAATTGTCATTTATACACTATTGTTCTGGATTTATTATGAGCGAATAATGTTCGCTGAGGAAGACTATTTAAGAAATAAATTCAAAGATGACTTTACCAATTGGGCACGTGGAATCCCTGCTTTTTTTCCTAAATTCTCAAATTATGTAAAACCCAGTGGAGATTTTTCATTAAGCCGCGTAATAAAAAGAGAGTATACTGGTCTCTGTGGCATAATTTTCATGTTCTTTTTTCTCATGCTAAGTTTTGAATACCTCCATGAAGTAGAGATACCAATCAATGAGATGCTTACTCATGGCTTGATCATTAATGCAATTGTTTACCTTACATTGCGCACATATAAAAAAATATCAAAAATAAATAAATAAATTATTTTGTTACTAACCAAGCAATTAGAAAACATTCTAAATACAATAAATGTTGGAATCATTGAACTCAACAATAGAAATGAAATAATAAATGTTAGTCAAAAAATGGCTGACATTTTAAATTCCAGCAAATCTAAATTGTTGCAAAAAACTCCAGACTCAATATTTTCAAATAAAAATAAGATAAACGTAGAAGCGTTCTTATCAAATAATGGTTGTGACGATTCAATAATAATACATGAATCTAAAAATAGTGAAAATCCACTCATATTAAAAATCACCAAAACCATAAAAGATGATAGCACTCTATTGTTGATTGACGACATGACCAATGATTTTAGAAAAAATAGTGAATTGACAAAATTAGCTTTCTATGATTCACTAACAAAAATACCAAATAAAAATCTATTTAATGATAGGGCAAAGGTTGTCATGAGCCATGCTGCTAGAAACAAGGAAAAATTTGCCATCATGTATGTTGACATAAATAATTTTAAGACAATCAATGACACCATGGGCCATCTTAATGGGGACAATGTATTAGTAGAACTTGCATCAAGACTTTCCAATGCAATGAGAGAAAGTGATACAGTCGCGAGAATCGGAGGAGATGAATTTGTAATTTTAGCTCAGGACATAAAATCCAAGGCAGACGTAACCATGCTTTTGGAAAGAATCATAAAATCAAACGCTAAGGCTTTTACCATTAATGGAAGCAATATGAATATTAATATAAGTATCGGTGCATCCATTTATCCAGACCATGGAGAGAATATTAAGGATTTAATGAATAATGCTGACAAGGCAATGTATACATGTAAAAACCAAAAGCATGACTTTGCATTGCATGAAGAAGGTAGCTAATTAAGAATATAAAACTTCCATTTCATTTAAGATTTCAATAATTTCTTTGCTACCATGGCATTTCATTACTTTCTTTCTCCATGATGAAGCGCCATCAAAGCCTTTGAAATAATAACTAAAGTGTTTCTTTGCTAGGTTAACGCATGTTTTATCATTTTTATCATTTTTCAATAAAATGAAGTGTTCTCTAGAAATGGAAATCATTTCATTTACACTTATCTCCTTAACTTCCTCACCATTCAATTCGTTATTTATCTGGCGAAAAATCCAAGGTTTTCCTAGTGCTCCTCTTCCAATCATTACCGCGTCACAATTTGTTTCTTCTTTCATTCTAACATAATCCTTGGGCGACGAAACATCTCCATTTCCAATTACAGGAATGGAAACATTATCTTTTAATTCTTTTATTAGTGACCAATTAGAAATTCCCGTAAATTTTTGACTAGTTGTCCTCGGATGCAAGGTTATTGCAGATACTCCAATTTTTTCTAGCAGCATCCCTGCCTCAGTAGAGACAATGTCACCTGATTCCCAGCCAGCCCTCATTTTAACGGTTATGGGAATTTCAGGCACAGATTTTAATACGGATGACGTAATATCCTCAAGAATGTTTAAATTTTTTAAAGCAGCTGATCCAGCTCCTTTCTTGGTTACCTTGGGTACCGGACATCCAAAATTTATGTCTATTATGTCAGGTCCCAGTAAATCATAAATGATTTTTGCTGATTCTCCAACAATGGAGGCATCCTCACCAAAAATTTGAACACCTATCGGCCTTTCATCATCGGTAAATCTTATTAAATCCAATGTTTTTAAATTTTCTCTAATGATTCCATTTGCACTAACAAATTCAGTATATACGATATCTGCACCCATGTTTTTACAAATCAATCTAAAAGGGTGATCGGTTATTCCCGCCATGGGCGCTAACAATAGAGAGTTGTTTAATTTTATATTACCAATATTCACAAAATAACATTTATTATAATCATATATCTTAAGTATTAAATTACATATCATTGAAATAGACATAAATTATTTTTTTAACAAAAAATAGGAGCCATAATTGACAATTTTATACGCACAAGGCGAACAAATGCAAGGCAGTGGAATTGCAGCATTTCTTCCATTCATATTAATAGGTTTAATATTTTATTTTCTCATTCTAAGACCGCAAAACAAGCATAAAAATGACCATGAAACCATGCTTGCAAATTTAAAGGCTGGTGATAAAATTTTAACTCGTGGGGGCATATATGGAAAAATTGTAAATTTTCAGGGAAAAACTGATCACATCATCACATTGGACATAGGATCTGGAACTAAAATAAAAATAGCTAGATCTTACGTAGCCTCGCTTGATTCCAAAAAAGATTAAAATACGTACATGTTAAATTACTCCATGAGATGAGAATAGTTTATTTTGGCACACCTGATTTTGCAATACCTCCATTAAAATTATTACATCAGTCAACTCATGAAATAATTTCAATAGTTACTTCACCTGATAAAAAATCTGGTAGGGGACTTAGCGTGAGAAAGTCTCCTGTTAAAAAGCAGGGTGAAAAATTTTCCATCCCCGTACTGCAGCCAAATGATTTTAATG